>NZ_PGEM01000084.1 GCF_002934005.1 Cuspidothrix issatschenkoi CHARLIE-1
CATAACCACTCTAGTAGAGCCGAAATTATTATCAAAGTCTTGTAAATAACAAGCCAATGTTTTATTTCTGTTTAGGTATAATCGGTTAATTTTAATGGATATTATCTGGAGGTCTAATAAATTGGCATTATCTAATGATTTTCAATGAATGGCAGTACAATATTACTAAAGCACAGATGAAGAAATTTGAGTTAGCAATGACTCAATATGCTAGTAAACCAATTCCAGAAGATGAAAACCAAAAACTACGCCTTGAGGCTCGTATTGATTCACTCAAAAGTCAAATTGAGGAGTTTACTGAAGAGATAAAAGAGTACGAAAATCTCAAAAATAATCAAGGTAAAATTGATAAATTGCAATATGATAGTTTAGAGAAATTACCAGAAGCACTCATTAAAGCGCGGATTATTCGTGGACATACTCAAGAAAGTTTTGCCAAACTTTTAGGAGTTAAACCTCAACAGGTGCAACGTGATGAAGCAAATGGATATGCTAGTGCTAGTCTGACAAAACTTTTGAAAATTCAAAAAACTCTTAACCTGGAAATTCGGGAGGAAATTATCTTTAAATAAAGGAGTATTAATTGTCAGGATTTAGGTGAGGAAAAAAGATCCCCGACTTCTTAGATCAATTTATGATTTATAGACAGAATAAGTAAAAGAAGTCGGGGATCTACAAATCCTGTTTGTATAATAATCTAAATGTAATACTTATTGTTTAAAATAACGTAGATTATTCCGATCTTGATATTTAGCAATATATTCCACATTTTGCTGTTCTAATTTTGATAGCAAACTCATTGGAAATTGGTTTGGCGAATATCGAGGATTATACCAAGACTGTTGGTTAAAATATTCTTGTAAACCTGGAGTATCAAACCTGCGACCCTTAACAGCAAAAACTGTATTTCGCATAATATCTAATTCATAACCATCTTTACCTGCTAAATCTGTTTCGGTAACTCGTCTTTGAGAAATCCAAAAATAATTCTGGGTATTTGCATTTGTGGTATTTATTGGTGATGTATTAGATATGGAGATATGAGAAATTTCTTTGAAAAACACCCGATTAGGTGATGTATTTGCATCTTTACTAGCAAGTACACAATAGGAATCTGAATTAATTTTTCCATAGGTCTTTAAGAAGTTGATGCAGTTTGTGAGATCACTAAACTGATTAGCATATACTTGATATAAGGGTTTATCTGATAGATTAGGATAATCTGGTATCCAGAATATTCCAGCTTGAGAATAACCCTTCACTTGTAAGTTGTCAGCTTCCTTGGTAGCAGTCTGTAAATCTGAAAAAGTAGAATCAGCAACAAAATAAATAGAATTATTTAGTGTAGATGAGTCTGATAATTGTTGATTGTTAGTTTCTGTTTTTGCGGAAGATGGAGGTAAGGGACTTTCGGAGTTAATAGGACTATTAATATTTGATATAGCGGTTTTTTGATTTTCTTGACTTGCGGATGAAGATACTGATGTATTTTTATTATTTGATGATTCAATAGGTAAAGGTGATTTATTAATAGCAAAGCCAATAATAATAGAGGCACCAATTAAACCACTGGCAATTATACTAGCAAGAATTATTCCACCTCTAGCGGTATTTTGATTAGTTTGATGAGAATTTTGGAGGTCATTACCTGAACTTACTACAATTGTATTTTCAAGTGATGAAGGAGATGGTACTGGAATAACCGCAGGTGTTGGGACAAAAGCAGGTGCAACGGGATTTGAGAGAGTTTGTAAAGCGGTCAACATCTCTCTAGCATTGAGATAGCGATCGCATGGATTATAAGAAATAGCTTTATCTAAAATATCTCCAAAATTAACATTCAAATAGGGTACAAAATGTCGCCACAAAATGTTACCCATATTTGGGTCAGTTGGTAAATCTTGAGGTATTTTGCCTGTTAATAAGCAAATTACTGTTAGTCCTAAACTATATAAATCACTAGCAAATATTGGTCTTCCTGCTATTTGTTCCATTGGCATAAATCCGGGTGTCCCTATGACAATAGACTGAATAGAATTGCCAGAAGGACTCATTTCCGTATTCATCGTCACCTTCACAGCCCCAAAATCTATTAACACTGGTTTGTTGTCAGAAGAACGTAAAATAATATTCTCTGGTTTAATGTCTCGATGGACTATACCTTTACCGTGAACATATTCAAGAATTTCCAAGATATTAATTAAAATTTCCTTAACTGTAACTTCATTAAATAACCCTTGTTGTTGTAACTTTTCCCTGAGAGTTTGTCCTTCAATATATTCTTGAACTAAATAAAATTCCCCACCTTCAGAAAAATAAGCATATAACCGGGGAATTTGAGTATTATGATCGCCAAGTTCTTCTAAAACAACCGCTTCCTTCTGAAACCTTTCTTGTATCAGTTGGTATAGTTGGGGATTATTAATCACTGGCATAAGTTGTTTAATCACACACCGCTTACCCGAAGGCATTTGAGTATCTTCTGCCAAAAATGTTTTTCCAAACCCTCCAGTACCCAGTACCCGCAATACCTGATAACGATTATTCAATAGTGTCAGTGTCATATAACTTTACTCTTGGTTGAGGTTTTCGCTGATTTACGCAAAGTTATCCTTGATTTTCCAAATATTATCACCTTTCCGCAAGACTGGGAATATTAATTGACTTTAACACCAATATCTACACCATCACTTTTTAGTTGTCCATCTTCCATATAAACGATGCGATCAGCTATATCTAAAATACGGTTATCATGGGTGACTAGCAAAATAGTACAATTTTGTTCTTTAGCTAACATTTGCATTAATTCCACCACATCCCGACCGGATTTTTTATCTAATGAGGCTGTGGGTTCATCTGCTAATACTATTTTGGGGTGACTGACTAAAGCGCGGGCGATCGCTACCCGTTGTTTTTGTCCACCTGATAAATACTCTGGGTAGGAATTAATATGTTCTCCTAAACCAACGTGTTCTAACATGGCTGTAGCTTTGGCGTTAATATCTCCTTTGAGGTAATTTTCATGCAACTCTAAAGACATTCGCACATTTTCTTTTGCTGTCAAAAAACTCATCAAATTATGTGCCTGAAAAATATAACCAATTTGACGACGTAATTTAGTTAATTGTCCTTTAGTTGCACCTGACATTTCCTGTCCTAATATTTGTAAACTGCCATTTTGGGCAGAACGTAAACCCCCCATTAATGATAATAGGGTAGTTTTGCCCGAACCAGAAGGACCGGTCATAATGACAATTTCTCCAGCCTTAATCTCTAAATTAATATCAAATAAGACTTGTTTTTGCAGCGCACCTGTACCAAAATAATGATTAAGATTAGCCACAGAAATCACTGTTTCTGAAGTCGAGTTAAGTGCAATAGTTGGAGTTGTAAAATTAAATGTCATAAATTTTCTCCTTAGAGTATGCTGCCAATATATCTGTATTTAACTGCGTGTATCTGTGATCAATTTTCATGATTTCTCTCTTTTAAAACGAACAAATATTCTGACTCGGTGACTCGGTGACTCCTGAATTCTTATTTTAAAAAATATCCGCAGGATCAGCAGAACGGAGTTTTCTCATAGCAATTGCACCAGAAATAGTACACATAATTACCGTTAATATAAAAACATTAATTGCCCGATCTACTTTCATAGCTATTGGTAAAAGAGTTGCGGCAAAAGTTAATTGATATAATCCGAAAGATAGGAAAAATGCAGGTAAATATCCTAAAGCAGCTAACAATAATGCTTCTTGTAATAAAACTCGCAATAAATAATTATCAGTATAACCCATTGCTTTGAGAGTGGCATATTCTGGTAAATGATCAGAAACATCAGAATAAAGAATTTGATAAACAATGACAATACCAACAATAAAACCAACTATCACACCCAAACTAAAAATAAACCCAATACCTGTACCATTAGCCCAATAAGTTCTTTCTTTTTGAGCAAATGTTTCTGGAGTACCAACTTCAACAAAGGGTTTTTGAGGATCTGGATTTAATCCTATTTGTAGTTGTTCCCTAACTTTTTCAATATCAGCACCAGGTTGAAGAGTGATTAAACCAACTTCAATTTGATCAGCTTTGCGAGTGGGAAATAATTGTAAAAAAGTAGAATCACTAACTACTACATTCCCATCCGCAGCAAAGGAAGCACCATTTTGAAATAAACCCTTAATACTGACATTTTTTCCGCTTAATTCGGCATTAAACTTGCCAGTTTCCCGAAAAGTCTTCCCAATCTCTCCATATTCTGGACGACTGGCTTCATCAAACAAAACTTGATTTAATTGTTTAAGATAGTCTTTTTTAGCTTCGACTTCCGGAAATTTTAATCCAGGTGTAGTCGGATCTACACCCCAAACTAAAATTGCTCGATCCATTCTTGTTACAGGGTTCCGCCATTGTCCGGTACTAATGTAAATAGAACTAACTGATTTTACACCGTTATAACTTAATGCTTGATAAAGTTTTTCTCTCGAAAAACTTTTAACTGAAAATAGGGTTTGAAATTGAGGGTTAATTAATACCAAATCCGCTTGTAAATTGCGGTGAGGTTGAACCGCGGCATCAAATAAGGCACTTTCAAAACCCATCTGAATAAATATTAGCATATCCGCGAAGGTAATTCCTGCGACTGCCACCACAAGCCGCGTTTTTTCTTTCATTAATTGTCGCCAAGCTAGGGGCGTTTTCCGAAATATGTTTTTAATCATGGGTTTTATTCTCTGCACCTTGATGAGAAATTAATTACAATTTAATTGCTGTTTGTACTTGTAAATTAGTTAAGCTAGAAACTTTTTGACTATCTTCAGGATTGAGGCGAATTTTAACTTCTACAATGCGACTATCTAAATTTTCTCCTGGTTGATCACTAAAAACATTTTGACGTTTAACTTGTAAGCCAATTTGCCAAACTGTACCTTGTAATTCTCCTGTAAATCCTTGACTGGTAACTGTGGCTTTTTGTCCTACTTTTATTTTACTAATATCAGTTTGATAAACTTCTGCAACTGCTATCATAGTGCTAGTTTGGGCAATGTCAGCAATACCTTCTTTATCAATTTTTTCACCGACTTTAGTATGAATTTTGAGAATTTGTCCACTCATGGGAACCCGAATATAAGCTGCTTCTAGTTCAGTTTCTGCTCGTTTGAGATTAGCGATCGCACTTTCCACTTCTGTTTGCGCTAACTCCACATCCACAGGCCGAACTTCGGCAATACTATTCAGTTTTGCTTTGGCTGCACTAATTTGTTGATTGCTAGTAGTATTAATACGATTAAGAGCAACTCTGGCTTCTGCTAATTGTTTATTGGCTGTAGTATTAATCCGGTTAAGAATAGCTTCAGATTCACTTAATATCTGTTTAGCAGTTTCTACATTTAAACGTTTACTATCAATTACAGAGTTAGAAATTGCTCCTTCAGAAAATAATTTTTGATAGCGTTGATATTCTGATTCTGCATTTTTAAGTTCTGCAGTTAATTTATTAATAGTTGCTCCTTGAGCGATTCTATCACCATCCCATTGGGCAGTGATACGAGCAATATTTTCTATTTGGGCTTGCTTATCTCCTGAATATTGTGCCTTAATTCGTTCAACAATTGCTGCCTGTTCTTTAATGTCTCCTGATTTTGCACCAGCTTTTATTTGTTGTAATTTAGCTTGGGCAACTCTGACTTGTTTCTGTGCTTGAATAACAGCATTTTTTAAAGGATCACGGGATTGTAAAATAGCAATTACCCGTCCTGCTTGAACATTATCCCCTTGTTTAACTAATATTTCCGCAACGCGATCGCCATCTAATGCTAAAGGTGCAGATAACTTAATTATTTCTGTTTCCGGTTCTAATCTTCCTAAAGCGCTAACTTGTAAAATAGGTTCATTTACCTGAACTTTATTCACAGCCGTTTTAGCCGGTTGTCCAAAATTGGTAATTCCATACATCACCATTCCACCTGTAATCGCAGTAGCGACAACTATTAAAGCAATTAAACCTTGATTAACTGGTTTCAAAAACAGTTTATAACTCATACTAATGACTCTGATTAAGAAATTAATTACTCAACAGTGATATCTAGTTAGTTATTGATATCAAACTAGGATTTCTTATCCAAATATGCTGTTAACATTTCCCCTAAAATTTGGCATTGTTTGTGAAAATCAATATTTTCATTCCCCCATAATTTCTCTAGAACTACACCATTGACAAAACTTAAAACAAAGGATGCTAATACCGTATCTTGAACACCCAATAAATCACAAGCTACTTGCTGACATCTTTGATTAGCACGTTTAAAAACTGCACTATTATTCAGCATTATTTTTGCATCTTGATGTTGACAAAAATCAATCCAGATATAAGTCCACTTAATTAAATAATCCTCATTTTTCACCAGATATTGACCCAAAGCTGTCATCAATTCTGATAAGTTATTTTTACCTCCAAATTCTGTTAAAGCAGCAATTACATCCTGCTGACTAATTTCTTCCACCAACTGCTCAAATAAAGCTTGTTTATTGGGAAAGTAATGATACAAAGTCCCAGTGGAAACCTCTAAACCAGCAGCAATTTGCCGCATAGTAATGGAGGCATAGCCTTTAGCAGCAAATAAATCGAAACATTTACCCAGTAACTCTTGGCGGTATTGTTCATGATCAACAATTTTCGGCATGAGTCGGTTTTATATCGAACGTTTGTTATATTAAATTTTATGATAATTTTCAGATATTTGTCAATATATCTTTACAAAATAGATATCTGAGTTAAAACGGTGTTTTTACCTGTAAATGTAAGATTTTTTCTACATGAGGATGCTGAAAACGCAACTCCCTAGCGTGTAGATATAATCTATTAGTATCAGCGCAACAACCATAGAGTTTATCGCCCAAAATAGTCATTCCCAGTCCTCTACTATCGGCAGCATGAACCCGTAATTGATGAGTACGTCCCGTCAGGGGGACAAATTCCACACGAGTATAATTTCCTTCCCTCGCCATCACCCGGAAGTGAGTTAGACTTGGTTTACCCCGTTCCATATCCACTTGTTGATAGGGGCGATCGTCAGGATTTCCCCATAAAGGTAAATTAATGTTACCTTCCTCAATAGTCAGACAACCTCCAAGAACAGCTTCATAAACTTTATGAACTTGTCTTTGTGCAAATTGTTGACTTAATTGAGAATAAGTAATTGCATTTTTAGCAATTAATAAAATTCCCGAAGTCTCTTGATCTAAACGATGGACAGCAATTAATTCTTGATTATAGAAATAACGTAAACGACTAATTACACTATCTTGATTATGAGAATAACGACCAGGAACAGACAATAAACCTGATAATTTATTCACAGCAATTAACCATTCATCTTCATAAATTATTTCTGGTTTATTTGGCTTCAGTCCTGATAGTAAAAAGCCCATTAATGGCTGACATCTTTCTTCACAAGCACCATAAAATTCTCCTTGAACTTTATTCTCTACCGTCGAATTACCCCACCAAAACTCAGCCATAGCTAAAGGTTTTAAGCCATGAGTAGCTGCATAATGTAATAATTTAGGAGCGCAACATTCACCAGTCCCAGTGGGTGTTCCATCTGGAAATAATTGCTGTAAGGATTGAGATTTTCCATAAAAATTAGTCAAACTATATGCAGCGTGCATTTGTGTTTGTAGTTTCCGAGATAGTTGTTTACGCTGTTGTTTTAGTTCTATAATTTTCCGATCTGCGGTGGCTATAATTTCCTGTAATGGCTGTAAAATTTCCTTTTGACGACGTTTAATATCCCGGCTTTCTCTTCCTTCCTGACGACTTTCTGCTTCCAGTTTAGCCAAGGCAGTTTCTAGGGATGCACCTGTCAGAGTTTGATAAAATTCTTGCCGTTGTTCCTGTCGTTTAAGTTTGCTATGATGATGTTTTAAACTAATAGCTTCTAATAGTGGGGTATATTGGGTCAATAGAGTTTGATATTCTTGTCTTGCAGGGAGTTGTTGCAAATTAATAATGTGTTGTTTAATTACTTCTAATTCTGCTAAAGTCTGATTTTCTAAATCAGTAACTTCTTCTCTACCGGGAATTGGTGTAACCCAACCTGAAAGGATACTTTTACCATCTAATAAACCCGAAAATGCTTTAATAACTCTTTGTTCACCATTAGGCAATTCAATTAACAAAATACCATACATTTTTCCTTCCTGGGAATAAAGATGATTTTGTGTCAGTTGTTCCATTAAACTATTGGCTATAGCTTCTGCTAAAGGGGTACGAGGTAATTTCAAGATTTCGCCTGTTTCGGGACAATAGCCTTGATAGTAATAATTTGGTGGGGCATCAGTAATGATAGAATTAGAGTTAATAAAATCTGTAAGGGGATGAAGCATAATCATCAATTATTAATATGATACATAATTTTATAAGTAGCCAGTTTTTATCTAAATTGCTGATATTAGTTGGGAAGCTGTTTATTTTTTGGATGTTTGTCTATTTTACAATACCTCTAATTTTGCTCATCCCAGCAATTATTTATCATCCTGTCGGCTATTTTATCCTCAGTATCGGATTTTTGTTTTTACCCTTCATCTTGATGTATGTTTTTATAGATAAAGATTTTCAAAAAGTTTCTCACTTGCTTTCTGTAGTAACCAGTCCTAAATTTTATCCTCATAAACTGGATAAAATGATTGCTGGCATTACCAAATATTTGATTTTAGCCTTTATCTTATCAATTCCATTTTTGGCATTTTTTCCATCATATCAAATTCAAGATTGGATTTATTGGCATCCTCAACATAGACCAGAAAATTATGATCAATTAAGTCAGTATTTAAAAGCTAAAGACTGGAAAAACTCTGCTGAAGAAACACAGTCGTTAATGTTGAAAATTACCAATAGAGAAAGGAAAAAATGGTTAAGTACAAGAGCTATAGAAACTTTCCCTTGTAATGCTTTACAGAATATAGATAAATTATGGTTAAATGCTAGTGACAATAAATTTAGTTTTAGCGTACAAACTCAAATTTGGCAAGAGGAAAATCATGGAAAAATTGATTTTAATTATGAAGTAGAGCAAAGATTTAAGCAAAGAGTAGGATGGAACAAAGAAGAAATACAAAATACAGAATCTAATTCTCAATTATCCCTAGATACCCCCAGAGGACATTTTCCTAAACCTGTAGGAATATCCTTTACTAAACCTTGTGTCGGTAGTTTAGATAAGTTGTGGTTTGGACAATCTGTAGGTTGTTATCATAAGATATTTATTCGCATCAATAATTGTCAATATTTAGGGGAAAGATAATATTAAATCCTTTAAAGTTGGACTGATATCCATGTTAACTGACCTCAAAGGGAAAATAAGGCATACATCTATTTTCTAGTGTGGGCGATCGCTCTACAGTATTCTTGTGCATAAAGTTAAGATAGATCAAATTCAAGGTTAATATTATACATAACTTTATTCTTGTTTTTTAAACCATCCTCTTGCATAAAAGAATACAGAACACAGCAAAAATAACAAAATAACTAGAATAACAAGAGTTACAACGAAGATAATAATCGAAACTGCAAGATTGAAGATAGCTCCAAGCAAATCAACTAAATTAGCTGGTCTATTAAAGAAATAAATAATTGAGAATAATTCATTGAAAGTATTAGCAATATTGCCAATTAAATTTAATAAATCTCCCCAAATTGACTGAAAAAACCCTGGTATATTTAAGCGATTATTGACGTTTAATCTTTGACGCTCTAACCAGTAAGAAGATGCTTTATAGCAAGTTTGATCAGGTAGTTTAACTTTTATTTTAACAGCTACTCCTTGAGAATAATAATCACAGAAAATAAAATTGTCCTCACTTCTGTTCAAGTACCTAAAATATTCATTTCTGCGA
The DNA here is from genome assembly GCF_002934005.1 of Cuspidothrix issatschenkoi CHARLIE-1. GTDB lineage: Bacteria > Cyanobacteriota > Cyanobacteriia > Cyanobacteriales > Nostocaceae > Cuspidothrix > Cuspidothrix issatschenkoi. The sequence goes on from NZ_PGEM01000084.1 coordinate 9,901, forward strand.
CGGACAAAATTCTTTTGTTCACAAGACCTCTTCAAATACCAAGGCTGGTTATCACAGTTATTTGCTGACACTTCAATTGGGTGAAAAGCGGCAAAAAGCACTGTGCCACAGAGTATTAAAGTTGAAGAAAACTCTGAGGAATAATCTACTTCTTCATCTGGTACTTTAAGCTCAATGATTTACCTGTCCACGACAGTTATTGCAATGAGCTTTTGCTTTGCTATTGGCATAATTGGATAAATTTGACATATAAGCTGATTTCATCAACTCTTTTATTATAGGATGCGTGTACATTTGACTCAAGTAATTTCAACTAATGCTTCACCTGAAGATAAAATCTTCAAAGCTTCCAGTAAATTTGCGCTCAAAATCTCTCTCAGTCTAGCATTTGAAGTATTACCACAGGTTAACCAAATGATTTGGGGGGGTGTTCCCAGACGTTCAACTAAATCAATGAAGTCGCTATCCTTGGTTATAAAGATAACACCTTGAGCTTTTGCTGCTGCAAAAATTTCCTCATCTTCAGCATCTCTTAGTCCCACATCACGCAAAGCTAAAGTAGTTATACTGAATGTCTGAGTAATCCAAGTAGCAATAGATGGTGATAAATGTGCATCAACCCAGATTATCATGCAACTAACACCGGATGATTGAGTTTTCGTGAAGCGTATAAAAGTGCTGCTTTGAGATCATCCGCTTCAAGATCCGGCATTTCTGCTAGAATTTCTTCAGCACTTAAACCAGACGCAAACAAATCTAATACATCTGATACCCTAATTCTCATCCCCCGAATACAAGGACGACCACCACATTGTTTAGGATTAATTGTAATTCTTTTCAGTAAGTTTGACATATAAGCTAATTTCATAAACTCTTATTTTCAGCATAAATCAAGTTTGTAAAATCTGCAACTTAATTAATAAAAGTAATCCCCAAATTAAGCTAAAATAAAATAGACCTGTCCGCAATATATACAAAAAAATGGTAGAGCGGTAAATTGAAGATATACCGTGGCTCTACCAAACATGAAAAATATCATCCATTATATACATTTGCACCCAAAACGCGCTAGGGGAATACTGGGAATTAGCTATGATCAATTTATTTCATTGATGGAGCAGGCTTTGTTAGCTCATCAGGAGCAAAAAGCTCAGTTAGAAAAAGGTAAGTTGCGTGTTAATTCACCAGGTGGTGGACGTAAACCAAAATTAACAATTGAAGAAGAAATATGCCTGACACTATTTTATCTCAGGCAAATGCCAAC
>NZ_PGEM01000085.1 GCF_002934005.1 Cuspidothrix issatschenkoi CHARLIE-1
CATAATTCCACCACCATCTAGCACATCCAAAAGCTTGCGCTAGTTGTGTTTCTTGTTCTTTAGATGGGTATATACGAACTTGAACAGCCTTGTGTAGCACTCAAATCACCTCCTTGATAAATTTATTTTAGCATGATATATTATTTTTGACAAGGGCGTAATACATAATATTGGAAAAACCTCAAATGTTCTTTGCTCTTACTTGGCTATGCCTCGTATTGATTGAGAACGATTTCGGTTTTTCCCGCCTTATATCCCGCCACTGATTAGGAGTACCAAATTCAGTGGGGGACTTACGGCGTAGTAGTTAAATCAATTAGCCATTCACCTGAGCAATAATAGTCCGATGACGGGGACTATTGCTAGTAATACTAGGAGTTTGGAAACCAGCCCCAACTAAGGCTTTTTCAATATCCAAACTGAAATATTCATCTAAATAAGGTTCAGTGCTTTTGAGCAACGTCAAAATATAAGTTGGCATTTGTTTGTAAATTTCTGATTTGGGATTCATGTCCATAATTGCTAAATGGCCACCAGGACGTAAAATACGCCTAGCTTCCGCAAAAATCTTGTGAGTTGCTGACTGGGGTAACTCATGACACATCAGAAAAATCGAAACCAAATCAAAGGAAGCATCTACAATACCTGTAGACTCAGCTTGACTATGCACCCAGTTAATATTAGCTTGGCGTTCTTGACTACGATAGTTAGCGACAGCCAAAAAATAGGGAGATAAATCTAAACCAGTGACTTTTGCTTGAGGATAAACTGTTTGGAGAGCAAAGGTACTTAATCCCACAGCACATCCTAAATCTAAAATATCTTGGGGTGCCGGGGAAATTTGCTGACTCAGAATATCATGGTAACTTTGACGCAGTTTAGCATCTCCTTGCGCTCCGGCTTCAGTCCAAATACTGGCATGGACAGTGCGAGCAGCTACTTCTAACTCAAAAGCCGCTTGCCAACTTAAATCTCCTCCCTCATAAGCATGAAATGGCCGGAAATAGTATTCTGGATAATTGATTTGGGGATTCTCTACCTTCGCCCAATCATTCGTCCAATCACGCTTTTGCAGTTGATCAACTTCCTCCATCCAGGGAACTCCTATTCTCTGGGCGCGTTTAATCATCATGTCTCTTGCTTGATGTTTAGCAAAATTAGCTAAGGGTTTAATAGCCAAGATGCCATTGACGAAACGGGAAGCTAAATCAGGAGCAGTGTTGATGGTGGTAGTCATAAATCAATTTTTGTCTTTGAGACTATTTTTTACTTATGACATATTTGCTGCGGTTGAGTCTATATCTATGATTCTATATAGCAATCCTATCTGATTTTGAGGATTAACTACCAAGTTAGTTTTGAGTTCTCAGGGTTTGGGCGGCAAGATAAATTTTTGTCCATTCACCTAGGACTTGATGGGGTTTAATTTGTAACTGTTGGGCGATCGCTTCTATGGAGTTACCAGCTTTGCGAAGGCTGAGAACTTGTTGGGATAAGGGGCTTAATTGTTGTTCAAGTTGTTGCCATTTAGCTTCTGTTAAACCTAGATGATGTTCCTGTAAAGAGATAGAAAGCCAGTTTTCAACCAGTTCTGGTTGGCCTTTGATGGCAAAAACGCGCACGGCATGATAACTGAGTTTTTCCCGCAGTCTATAGACTTCTTGAATGGGTTTGTTGAGTTTTTTGGCAATTTCTTCCTGAGATTTACCTTGCAGATATAAGCGCAACCAGTCTACTGCTTGTTGGCCAATATTTTTTAATAAATATTGTTCAAATTCTTCCTGGACACTTTGACGACTGGCTTGTTGTTCTTCCAGGTGTCGGTTTTCTTGATATTGAGCGATCGCTTGATTATCTACTAAACTAACTGGGTTATCATTGTTTTCTGCCAGCACTTCTTCGGAAACAAGTTTCACTAATTCACTGGTGGGTACTTGTGTTAAACCACCACGTTGAATACGCCGCAGGTAATTAACAAAGCGGTACATTAAAATCGGTTGATTTCGTACTGGACGTAAACAATATTCTTCAATACTGGCAAATAACAATGTATCCCGTAATCTTTTATCTGTGGTTAATGCAGCAATGTGAGTCATTTGTTGTTGAATATATGAATCACTTTGCATTAATTCCTGGAGAACTTCTTGCAATACATCAACCACGCTACGTTGGCGATCGCGGCTCAGAGATACCCAAGTTTGGATTTTGTTTCTAATAGCAACTACACTACCCAAACGAGTAATTAATTGCCGATAAGCCCGTTCTCTGCTTGTGCCTAAATACCGCTTTTGTAGAATCCGCCACCGATATTCCATTGCTTGTTTAGCAATGTCCAATTCTTTGATATTCAGCGTATCAAATCGTTCTAAATCGGCACCTAACAGCCAGGAAATAATACTTTGTTTAGTTGCTTGATTTTCTTCGGGACATTCTATAGCGAGTCGCTGTTGCCAATATTGGGCTAAATTTACCCTTTCTTGTGTCATAGCGATATTGCGCTCCTCGAAACTCTGTTGTAAAGTCTGCATCACAACCGCCATTTTGACTTAAATAGTTAACTTTGATTATTTTTTTGGTAGTTGATCATAGGTAATTGCTGATATTTTGCTGATTACTGATGAGTTAAGATATTACTATAAATAGCTCGTAAATGTACTGTGACAGAGATCACTGAACTTTAGTCAGTGATCGGAATTACCAAGAAGTAGGTGACAGTTGACAGTTGACAGGGAGAGAAATTTATATATTTCTTTTTCCTGACTCGGTGACTCCTGACCCCTGACTCGGTGACCCCTGAATTCTCTTAGCTTCTGTTAGAACTGCTAATGATAGGATTTTCTACAGATTCTCGATATTGTTGAACATCTGCTGTATAAGCGATAGGTAATACAGCTTCAACGTTTTCATGGGGACGGGGAATAATTACCCAAGATTCGAGAGTACCACCATAAACATTTTCAGCAGCTTCTACCCCAGCGGCCATAGCAGCTTTCACTTCCGAAACATCACCACGAATATTGACTGTGAAGCGGGCGCTACCAACTCTGATATAACCAACAAGAGTAACTCGACCGGCTTTTACCATTGCGTCTGCGGCGGCGAGAACGGCGGGGAAACCTTTGGTTTCTAGTGATCCGACAGCCTGTAGTGACATTTTTAATCTCCTCTTATGAATATAAAGTTATAGGTTGCTACAAATTATGTTTATGAAGTTGGGCTTCAATTTTTGATAGCGAACTTACTTAGAAAATACGGAAAGGCTCAGATTTGGACGTAAAGTGGATCGGTAAAACTGTTTCTACATTTTCCGGGGGGTTGGGAATAATATAGTGGGTAATAACTTGACCACCATAGGCTGCTTCACCAGCCACAATACCAGCCGCTACGGCTGTTTTCACTTCGGCTACCTGTCCTCTGACAGCCACTATCATGCGGCCACTTTCGGCGATACCGTAGTATACCAAGGTGACAGCAGCAGCTTTAACCATAGCATCAGCAGATGCTAAGACTGCGGGAAAACCTAATGTTTCAATTGCGCCAACGGCCATTGGCATGACTGAAATCTCCTGCGTTAAGGATAAGTGATTTTTATTTTACGAGGATTTTGTACCCTATTTGAATTTTTGGGGAAATTTTCTTTTCTCTCTGCCTGTTGTACACTGAGGTTTATGTTTGCAAATTTTCTTCCTGCCGCAGTGGGGCAACTCACAGAACCCACTTCTATCGCTTTGGCTAAAAATATCCAACGTCAGGCGATTTCTACACCTTTAGCTAATGAACCTATTAATACTACTTATGTCCATCACGGTAACGGTGGTACACCTGTTCTTTTAATTCACGGTTTTGATAGTTCGGTATTAGAATATCGCCGCTTGTTGCCTTTACTAGCTGCACATAACGCAGTTTGGGCTGTAGATTTATGGGGATTTGGCTTTACGGACAGATTATCAGGTATTGATTACAGTGCTAAAGCAATTAAAACCCATCTTTACTCGTTTTGGCAAACTTTGATAAATCAGCCAGTGATTTTGGTGGGTGCTTCTATGGGTGGTGCTGCGGCTATAGATTTTACCCTCACCTATCCAGAAGTGGTAAAACAACTGGTGTTAATGGATAGCGCCGGCTTAAAGGGAAATTCTCCCTTAGCTAAATATATATTTCCGCCTTTAGATTATTGGGCGACGGAATTTTTACGCAATCCCAAGGTGCGCGATCGCATTTGTCGAACCGCATATAAAAATCCTGATCTGATATCTGAGGATGCTTTATGCTGCGGAGAGTTACATTTACAAATGCCTAATTGGACTCAAGCTTTAATTGCTTTTACCAAAAGTGGCGGTTATAGTGCTTTTAAATTTAACCAACTTGCCCAAATTGAACAACCAACTTTAATTTTATGGGGCGATAGTGATAAAATTTTGGGAACTAGGGACGCTCCCAAATTTGCGAAAGCAATTCACCAAAGTAAACTGATTTGGATTAAAGATTGTGGTCATATCCCCCATTTAGAACAATCTCAAATTGTTGCCCAACATATCTTAGAATTTCGGAATTAATTTCATCTAACACACATAATTCATCAGGAAAAATAAAATGAGTTTTCCTTCCGAACTCCTGTACAGACGTTCCAGTGGAACTACTGACTCCTGAATTCTTGCTTCAATCATATAACCAAGTATTCTTGGAAAAATCCTCACTATCTTGAGTTGGTTTTTCTTGAAGTCTTTCTATGGATCTATGGGATTTTTTGTATTGAATGGATTTAGAAATTTGAGTAGCTTGTTCACTAGTTTGTTGATGAGGTTGTTTAAACACTTTAACTTCTTCCAACAACTGAGAATTAGAATCTGCTAGTTGGAGGGCGGTTTGTTTTGTTTCCTGGAGTTCTATTGTTAAGCGTTCGACTAACGCATCTTTTTCTGTAACAACTATTTTTAAATCGCTGATTTTGTTTTGAAGAGTAGCTTGTTTTTGTTTTAATGTAGAAACTGTTTGTTGTAATTCTTCAATTCTCGCTTCTAATTCTAATTCTTTATTACTAGGAGAAGCAGGAATTTCTGTAGTGAGTGTTTGTGTTTCTAATACTGCTTCAGCAGCAACTTCAATCACAGGTTCACCTTGTAGGGGTGTAAATTTTTGTGCTTCTTCTTGTATGAGGTTAGAAAGATTTTTTTTAGGCATTAGATTATAAACTCCATTATGTGATCATAATTTAAGTATATAGCGGTATGCACTTGAATGAGATACAGAATTTACCTAAAAAACTATACACTCTCATGATTTTCAACTCTGTTCCCTATTCCCTATTCCCTGTTCCCTGCCATAAGCCTAGATGTTACCACAAAAAAATTAGGTTTTATTCCCAAATCCTATACTCTTCCCTATTCCCTGTTCCCTTTTGTAAGTATTCAGCTATAGAACTTGTTTATACCCAGATCCCCGACTTCTTTTATTGATTGTGTCCATAAATGATCAATTAATCACAGAAGTCGGGGATCTTATTTCCCCATCTGAATTCTTACTCCCTTGTAAAAAACTCCAGTTTTTAACTTGGATGAGTTTAATTTTCTCACTGACATTCTAAGGCTTTTTTTTGCATGGTTTTGAAAATGTTATAAAACCCATTAGCGCGGGAAGGTGTCAAACTGACATTTAAACCAGTTTCTTGAATAAAATCAGGGGTAAGTTGGACTATTTCTGTAGGTGTTGAACCATTTAATCCTTCTATTAATAATGCCAATAATCCCTTAGTTAATTGGGAATCAGAATCACCCTGAAACATGACTTTACCATCTTCTAAAGATGCAGTTACATATACTTGAGACACACAACCAGCCACTTTATTTTCGGGAATTTTACCAGATTCAGGAAACTCTGGTAGCTTTTGAGCATACCAAATTAACTGTTCATAGCGTCGTTTTGGTTCTGTAGCGCGTTGAAAGCGTTGGACAATTTTATTAAGTGCTGCTGGTAAGGAATCAAGAGTTGAGGACATGATTAATTCAGAAAATAATTAATCTTATTTTAGCAATTACTCGGTTTTTCTGATAGTGCCAGTATAATAGTCAGGATCAAAAATAGGGATTCAGTTAGGTATTGGTTTTCATGATGAATTGAAAATAAGTGTTAAACTTTGCTACAAAGTAAGCCATGATATAGATTTTTCTAAGCGAATATTTAGATGATATTGTCAAGCATCCAAAAATCTCAGGAGTAAATTAGATGTTAACTTTAATCTTGCTGGCTACTGCTACCGCACCTCTGGAATGGAGTCCTAATGTGGGGATAATTATGATTATTGCTAAATATCTTGGCGATCGCTATGGGCAAATTTACCATTCAATATTCTAACTCTCAGCCAGAATTACCAGCACCTCAATTTTTTAGTGGTTTTGGTTTACCTGTGGTATTAGCAACTGCTTCCTTTGGGCATATTTTGGGAGCAGGTATCATTTTAGGACTGCATTACATCGGTAAAATTTAGGTTTTTCTCCTTAGGAAATGTACTGGCGGCGTTGCTGAATTTGGGGATAAATTGCCATTTTGAGGATTATACTCGCCATGACAATACAAAAATCATCCTCCATTTTCGCAATGCCATATTTTCCTTCTTCCTGTTTCCATTTAGATGTTTATAAAAAATAAAACCTGATTCCTATATTTGATTTCAGAGGATATTCCAAAAGTTCTTGACAAATATAATTTGCTACTACACAAACTCAATCCACCTGCTAAGACTAGGGGAAAATTGCTGGTAAATATTACTTTTTGTAAAAAATTTAAAACTTTCATAAAATTTATTTTTCGTTCTAGAGACATTCCACCGGAACGTCTCTACGCCTTAATTCATACCTGGTTTCAGGAACGCCACTTAATCTACTTTCATTTATTCTCGTCTACTTATTCCCTGCGTCTGTTACTATAATTCATATTCAAGACTGCGATCGCATACAAACTCTGTCAGAAACGTATCTAGAGGGAAAAATAAAGCGCACCTTCATCCAGAAATCCTATAACCCCAACAGATAAGATTACGAAAATTATGGTAAAGAGTATTATATTCAAGGTTAAATTATTTATAGTGGTATTTACTTCCCTAGTATGTACCGACATCAGATACCTACCTAGCCTCAAACAGCCATACATCAAGAAACTTTCATTCCTGATTCCTGAGTCCTGAATTTTGCTATATTAAAAATGTCATCTAAAATTATACTCACCATCACCCAGGGTAAACTGTCTGGAAAACAATATATTTTTGCATCTCGCAGCACTTGTATCGTTGGTAGAAACGACGATTGTAACTTGCAAATAGCAGATGCAGTTGATATGACAATTTCCCGTTATCACTGCTTACTAGATATTAACCCTCCAGATATTCGGGTGCGAGACTTAGGCAGTTTAAATGGTACTTTTGTTAACGGCAAAAAAATCGGACAAAGACAACGGGAACAAACCGCTAAAGAAGCCGTAAAATTAAATTTTCCCGAATATAACCTACAAAATGGGGATGAAATTAGATTAGGTGATATTCTCTTCAAAATCGAGGTAGAAGCCGAACCAGAATTAGAGAAAAAATCAGATATAATTCCTCCAACAGCAAAAAATAACCCTAATTGTCTAATAATTTTTCAAAACCTCCTAGAACTAGCTCAAAAAAATCATACCAAACTTCAGACTTTATCTGGATATAAACTGATCAAATCATTAGGTAAAGGAGGTTTTGGCGAAGTATTTTTAGCCCAACATATTCACACCAAGAAACTGGTTGCTATCAAAATTATGATACCTGCGGTTACTATTAATACCCGGGGAGTAAAAATGTTTTTACAAGCAACAGAAAATATCAAGATGTTACAACATGATAACATCGTCCAATTATTTGATTATGGCTTTGCAGAAAATGCTTTCTTTTTGATCATGGAATATTTTCCTGGTGGCAACGTTTGGGACTTAATGCAAAAATCAGGATGGCGTTTACCCCTGAAAACTGCTGTAGATATTACTATTCAAGTTTTAGAAGGTTTAATATATGCCCATAGTGTAGCAGTTCCTCGTATGCAATTAGATCATGAGAAATTGAATCAAGCTAAAGGTTTAGTTCATCAAGATTTAAAACCGAATAATATTTTAATTAGTCAAATAAATGATGAACTAGAAGTAAAAATAGGAGATTATGGTTTATCTAAAGCCTTTGACTTAGCTGGTTTAAGTGGACAAACTTTAACAGGTACAAAAACCGGAACACCCGCATTTATGCCCCGACAACAGGTACTAGACTTTAAACATGAGTTACCAGAAATTGATATTTGGGCAACAGCAGCTTGTTTATATAATTTGTTAACAGGATATTTCCCCCGCGATTTTACTGGTGATCCTTGGTTATCAGTTCTGCAAAACAAACCTGTGCCTATTCGTCAGCGAAATAATAGTATTCCAAAAAAATTAGCTGATGTGATAGATTTAGCATTGCAAGAAAAACCACAAATTCATTTTCAAACAGCAGAACAATTTAAACAAGCATTACTAGATGCCATCTAAAAATTTGTGTAAGAATTCAGGTGAGGTACAAAGATCCCCGACCTCTGTGATCATATAGACACAATCAATAAAAGAAGTCGGGGATCTGGCCATGAACGATCACTATAGTTGAATACTTACTGAATACTTACAAATTTGTCAAAAGCAATAATGTCCAAGTATCAACCCTGTTCCCTGTTCTCTTCTATAAAACTATGAGTACATTACCAACAATACAACAATTACCATTACAACTAATTACACCAGAAAATTTTCAACCCTATGGACAAGTAATTTATGCCAGCAAAGATGGCAAGAATTTTGATCATGAAGATGCACAATTAAACCTAGAAAATGGTATTCCCCGCTTTTATATTATGCGGTTACAGGAAAAAGGCAGAAAATTTCACCAAATTACTCGTCATACCAAATGCACCCAATGTTTAGGTTCTCTAGATGGTAAAGAGTGGTTTATGGCAGTTTGTCCACCTCATAATCACATCAACCAACCTGTATTATCAGAAATTGCCGCTTTTGTCATTCCCGGAAATTGTTTTATTAAATTAGAAGTAGGAACTTGGCACGCAGGCCCATATTTTGATCATGAATTTGTAGATTTTTACAATCTAGAATTGAGTGATACCAATGTAGTAGATCATTTGACCCATAATTTTCTCAAAAGTCATAATTTAACCTTTGAGATGGTTTGAATAGAGGCAGAAGACAGGAGGAAGAGTATATTTGAAAAGTCATGGTTGTTTTATTTACGCCGTGCTGTTCTAGTCCTTACCTTAATTATCCATTGCCCATGAAGTTTGAAAAATTCTTTTTAGTGAAGTTTCCTTAACTAATTTAGCAGCTTGTTGAATTTCTAACCATTTTCTTTCTCTGGCAGTGGCTTCTGGCCAATCTTCTAATACAGTTTCTACAGGCAATAAAAATAAATTTACTTGATAGGTATTGCCCCGTTTTCGATATTTATAATTACCCAACTTTTCCGTTGTGACTCTGCCTAAAACTCCTGCTTCTTCCCATGCTTCCTTTGCGGCTGAATCATGGGGACTCATCCCTTTACAAAGTCCACCTTTAGGAATTACCCAACCTTGACGCTTACGAGTAGTAATTAAGAGAACTTCAACTTTTCCCTCGTTTACCCGATAGGGGATAACTCCAGATTGTTGTAAAACTTTGTTATTTTTTCGAGTCATAATCGTAGATTCCTGATCAATGAGTAGTTTTGATTTGTAATATTTGATGATGACATGATACTAAAATAATCTTCAGGAATATAAGCCATCTAGTTAGTAATCTTTATCATAAATTCATTAATATTTCATAAATATCCGGGAATCTATGGAACGTGATCACGCTCACGGTTATCACTTCATCACCGAAAATACGCTAAAATTCAAGCAGAGTAAGCATTTTTCATATATACATACCCATGCTAGAAACTCTGGAGACCACAGTTTACGAACTAGAACAACTGGCTAACACCCTTGTTACTCATCAACTTACCCATCTGAGTATTATCAGTATTGGGATTATTTTCCTGGCGGGCTTGCTGACCAGCCTCAGCCCTTGTATGTTATCCATGCTACCAATTACCATTGGCTATATTGGTGGTTATGAAGCTAAAACCCGCTTACAAGCAGCAGCCCAATCAACTTGGTTTGCCTTGGGACTAGCAACCACACTTGCAGGAATGGGAATCATAGCAGGTTTAGTTGGTAAAGTCTACGGTCAAGTAGGAATTGGTTTACCAATTATTGTCAGCGTTATTGCTATTGTTATGGGACTGAATTTATTAGAAGCATTACCCATACAATTTCCATCCTTAAATGAAACAAATTGGATTTCTCCCGATTTACCTTCTGGAGTTCGTTCCTACTCTATTGGGTTAACATTTGGTTTAGTTGCCTCTCCTTGCAGTACACCAGTTTTAGCTAGTTTATTAGGTTGGATTGCTAATACTCAAGATTTAATTTTAGGTGCGGCTTTGCTACTTGCTTATACAGCCGGATATGTAGTTCCGTTAATTGTCGCCGGGACATTTACGGCAACTATTAAAAAACTATTAGAATTGCGTCGTTGGTCAGGTTGGATAAATCCTGTTAGCGGTACATTATTAGTAGGCTTTGGCATTTTTTCCTTGCTTTCTCGCATTCCTTTCGGCAGTTTCTAAGTAATGACTTTAGATAAGACAACATCCACAGAATTAAGTTGGTGGTTAAGACCTGGGAAATTTATCCGCCGGGAAATTCTGCCAGTACTAACTGATTTACGTTTAGCAATTATTCTCTTATTAGTAATTGCTGTATTTAGTGTTAGTGGTACTGTAATTGAACAAGGACAATCCCCAGGATTTTACCAATCTAACTATCCCGAACATCCAGCTTTATTTGGTTTCCTAACTTGGAAAGTGATTCAAGTAGTGGGGTTAGATCATGTATATAGAACTTGGTGGTTTTTGAGTTTATTAGTTCTATTTGGTACAAGTTTAACAGCTTGTACCTTTACTCGTCAATTGCCAGCCTTAAAAGCTGCTCAAAAATGGCAATATTATGGAGAACCTCGCAATTTTCAAAAGTTAGCCTTGAGTGCAGAATTACAGGATGTAGATTTGCCATCTATTACGCCGATTTTGCAACAAAAACAATATCGAATTTTCCAAGAACAAGATGATATTCTTTATGCCCGTAAAGGTATAATTGGTAAAATAGGCCCGATTATTGTTCATATTGGCATAGTTGCCATTTTACTAGGCGGAATCTGGGGATCAATGACGGGTTTTATGGCTCAAGAAATGATTGCGAGTGGGGATACATTTCAGGTCAAAAATATTGTTGATGCTGGTGCTTGGTCATCTCAAAAGGTGTTAAAAGACTGGTCTGTGCGGGTGAATCGTTTTTGGATTGATTACACCCCCACGGGAGGAATTGACCAATTTTATTCTGATATGTCGGTATTAGATGATGATGGGAAAGAAGTTAACCAGGAAAAGATTTATGTTAACAAGCCACTGCGTTATCATGGTGTAGTTTTTTATCAAACAGATTGGGGAATTTCTAGCCTGAGAGTGAGATTAAATAAAAGTCCCATTTTCCAATTACCAATGGCACAATTAGATACTAAAGGTAAAGGCAGACTGTGGGGAACTTGGATGCCAACAAAACCAGATTTAAGTGAAGGTGTTTCCATCCTGGCAAAAGATTTACAAGGCATGGTATTAGTTTATGATGCCCAAGGTAAATTAATTAGTACAGTCCGTGCGGGTATGGGTATACCTGTCAATGGGGTAAATTTACAAATTCTGGATATCATTGGTAGTACCGGTTTACAAATTAAATATGACCCAGGTATTCCCATTGTTTATATTGGTTTTGCTTTATTAATGTTGGGTGTGGTCATGAGTTATTTTTCCCATTCCCAAATTTGGGTTTTACAAACAGGTAAAACCTTGTATATTGGAGGCAAAACTAACCGCGCTCAAGTTGCCTTTGAACAAGAGGTTTTAGCAATTTTAGATCAACTTAGTGCCGTCAAAAAATCTTAAATTTAAGATCCCCGACTTCTTTAAGAAGTCGAGGATCTGTATGCTTGAAGGTGGTATAGGCGAACTACCGTTCTACTTCTCTCAAGATACAAGGTTGGGTTAAGGTTTTGGGAAACCCAACAAAATCTTGATCACCTTGGGTTTCACCTTGTTTTACCCAACCTAGAATAATTAAACTGCGGTGAGAAGTTCTGAGCGCATTTGTTGAATTAATTGATGTAAATTACCTGTATTCAAACGATAACTTAAAGGATGAACAATTAACCTGGCTGTGCTTTCATACAAAGTGGCAATCTCAATTAAACCATTTTCTCTTAAAGTCTTACCTGTGGAAACTATATCAACAATTGCCTCCGACATTCCCGTAATTGGCCCTAATTCTACCGAACCATATAAAGGAACAATTTCTATAGGTAAATCTAAGCCTTGAAAATATTCTCGCGCACAATTCACATATTTAGAAGCGACCCGACCATGGGCTGGTAAATCTAAGGGAGATTTGTAGGAACTGGTCGCTTTTACCGCTACCGACATCCGACAATAGCCAAATTTTAAATCTACTAATTGGGCAACTTGAGGCTGTTTTTCTCGGAGGACATCGTAACCCACAATTCCTAATTGCGCCTGACCATATTCTACATAAACGGGTACATCTTGCGCTCGTACTAATAGACCTTTTGCTTGTCCACTGACATCAGGAATTTGCAATTGGCGGTTTCCCGATTCTAAAAAAGCACTAAAATCTAATCCTACAGATTGTAATATGCGGAGACTAGGTTTAAGTAGCTCTCCTTTGGGTATGGCAACAGTTAACATTGTTTCTTTTGTTATTCTTAATGTGTTAGGACTTGCACAACTGGAACATTGGTAGAGTGCGTCAGATATCAAAAATCTGCTTATTTACATGATTTATGTAGTCTGACGCACCCTACAAAAGATTTTTGGGTGTGAAACTTGCGTCAGTCCTGTGTGTGTGCAGTTCACTATATTGAGAATATATCTGCTTTTCTACCAACGGCCATGAAAATTTTATTAGTTGATGATGAAGTTGAACTAACTGATCCTTTATGTCGCTTGTTAACTCGTGAAGGTTATACTGTAGATGCCAGCTATGACGGAATCAATGGCAGTAATTTAGCCCAAGCTAGTAGTTATGATTTACTCATTTTAGATTGGATGTTGCCGGGAAAAACCGGGTTAGAAATTTGTCAAGAATTACGTCATCGAGGCAAAATAACTCCCGTACTATTTTTGACGGCAAAAGATACTCTAGATGACCGTGTACAAGGTTTAGACGCAGGTGCAGATGATTATTTAGTCAAACCTTTTGAACTGCGGGAATTATTGGCAAGAGTCCGGGCTTTATTACGTCGTGCTGGCACAGAATCTTATACTAGTACAACGGGGAAGTTAGTTGTAGCCGATTTAGAACTGGATATAGAAAATCAAATAGCTTATCGTCACGGGAGAATTATTGAACTCTCTCAAAAAGAAAGTCAATTGTTACAATACTTCATGGAAAATACCGGACAATTGCTGACTCATGGTCAAATTTTGCAGCATTTATGGCAAAATGAAGAACAACCTAGCAGTAATGTCATTGCAGCTTTAATTCGTCTATTGCGTCGTAAGGTGGAACTAGCTGGTGAAACTCCACTAATTCATACTGTATATGGTAAAGGTTATCGTTTTGGATCTGTTGTCATTGAATAACTATCATTGTTATCTGAGTTTTAATCCTTTGCTTCAGTTAATATTTTGCAACCTCTGGGATATCGTCCCGATGTAGCTGCTAATGGTTTAGAAGTATTGATAGCTTTACGGAGACAACATTATGATGTGGTATTAATGGATATTCAAATGCCAGAAATATGAACTACTAACTCTCGAACATGATTATGTTGACGATGTTCCCAAATATAGATTCCTTGCCATGTTCCTAATACTAAATATCCGCGATTAATGGGAATTTGTTCCGAGGTATGAGTTAATACTGTGCGGATATGTCCAGGCATATCATCAGCGCCTTCAGCATCATGAACATAGTAATTACCTTCTGGGACTATTTTAGACATGAAATTAGCTAAATCAACTAATACATCAGGATCGGCATTTTCTTGAATAACTAAACTAGCTGATGTGTGGCGTAAAAATAAGCTACAAAGACCAGTTCCTATGCCAGATTCGGCAACAATGGCTTCAATTTTAGCAGTAATATTGTGAAATGATTTGCCATTGGTGGAAACTCTTAATAATTTTTGGTAGTGTGTCATGGATAGTTTAAATTTTTTTGTGTAAATAATCTATCACAGCTTGGGCTATTGTTTCATTGCCATTTTTATCGAGAATTTGGGTTTGTTTTGGAGGTTGGGGTGAGTCATGGAGAAAATGCCAATCTCCTTGAAAAAATTCTGCTGCTGTGACAATCTGATGGTGATTGTAATTAGTTATTCCTGCTGATATAAAGGCGGCTTCGGCAAAATCATCACGGGGAATAGTGACCACTGGTGTTTGCAGACAGGTAGCTTCGGAAAATGTCCCATATCCAGGTTTAGAAATAATTCTCCCACAAACCGGCATAAAATCTACAGGGCGATATTGACGATTTGTGACTTTAATTAAGTTAGGTAAATCTGGGGCGGAAACATCAAAAGTAATAAATTGCCAATCAGGAAATTTACTCAGATTATGATAGGGAATGGCTTGTAAACCTAGTCCACCAAATGTGAGTAAAATTGTTTGTTCTGGTGAGGTATTTATTCCCCAATTATTGCGTAATTCATCAACAGTAAAATGGGGAGAACCGCCAGTTAAACCTACATCGGTGATATTTGCAAATGCTGACATGGGTTCATGGAACGGGAGACGAAAGAGGCGATCGCATTTTCCATACCAATCACTAATCCAATCGGCAATTTCCAGGAATTCTTCCCCCCAATCTCGATAGATAAAATCCCAGCCAAAATTACTCATCATCCAACAAGGAATATTGGCAGCTTGGGCAAATCCCGCCGCCAGAAAGGGAATATCTGCTAGAATTAAATCCACCCGATTTTGACGAATAAAATTAACCTCTGAAGCAATTAAGGATTGGTAATTTTTTTTGATTTCTCGTAACTTTTCTAAGGTTGCTGGTTTATCCATTGTTAAACTATCAGCTTGGATAACTCCTAAATCAAACGCCCGTGGGCGTAAAATAAAATCACCTTCTATATAAGATTCTAGTAACCAACGAGGTGCAGTAGTCACTAAAATTAATAACGCTTCAGGACATAATTTTTGAATGGTGTTAGCGACGGAAGCTGTGCGGGTTGCATGACCAAAACCATGATTGGTAATGGCTATATATATAATTGGTCTGTCCATGATTTAAAAAGAAGAAAATAAAAAGAATGTGAGTAGGTATAGGGAGGATTTTAATGCCCCTAACCCCCAATTCTGGGGAAATAAGAATTTCAAAGTTCCCCAAGTTTGGGGGATTTAGGCGGCTAAACTGTAGCTTACTAAGGAGGGACTATAGGGAGGTCTGATTATGTACATCTTCATAGGAAATTGGTATAACCTACTTACTTGTAAATCTTAGCTTTATTTTGTCAACCCAAACTATTTGATATTGATGCTATTAATTGGTCAATTTCTGATGCTAAAGTTAGGTAATGAACACTCACCCGGATACAATTAGGATTGGCAATTGTCCGAGTTAAAATATTTTGGGCTTCTAGAGATTGCACCAATTTAAAACTAGGTTGATCAGTGACTTGAAAAGACACTAGGCCACTTTCTGGAGGTGAATTTTTTAAACATTTGACATGAGGTAAAGAGTTTAATTGCTGCCAGAGATATTCACTATTGTAGAGAATTTGCTGATATCTTTCCTCTGCCGTTCCCCATTGTTCATGAATGGCGATCGCTTGGGTTAAACTGATATATAGTGGCGTGGATAAAGTAGAAACTTCATATCTGCGTCCATCTGCTTGCCAACCTGTAGGTTGGGCTTGACTATTAGTAGTTACGCCATTTAAACCAATATAGGTAGGATGTAAACTTTCTCTAGCTTCAGGATGCACATATAAACCACCCACACCAGCAGGTCCACATAACCATTTATGACCAGTAAAGGCATAAAAATCTACACCCAACGCTGTTAAATCCAAAGGCAGAACGCCCACAGATTGAGCCGCATCTATCAATAATCGAGAATTATTACTTCTGCATACTGCTACAATTTTATCAATGGGCAAAACTTGACCCGTATTCCATAATACATGACTCAACACCACTAAGCGAGTTTGGGGAAGCAGATGATCAGCAATAATACCGACAGGATCTCCCCCATTTAAAGTTGCCATAATTGGACAAGTTGTAACTTCTATCCCAAATCTACGGGCAATTTCCTGGGCAGTAGCGATAACGCCAGGGTGTTCGCAGTCAGAAAGCAGCAAATGATCACCCGCTTGCCACTCAATACCCCACATAGCGATATTACAGCCAACGGTCACATTACCCGTGAGAGTAATTGTATCACTGGGAACATTTAATAAAGATGCGATCGCCTCCCGACTACCTTGCATTTGCGGTGAAATCCAACGGTAAGCCTCATTCCCAAAGGGTCCGATATCTTGAATATATTTCATAGCCTCAGTAATAGCATCCATAGCCCCTTGAGCCATTGGACCCTGGCCACCATAGTTAAAATAAACCTTATTGGCTAAAGCGGGAAATTGTGCGCGATGGTGATGCAGCTTGTTCATAGAATGAGTAGAAATATATCATCTAATTTATAGCAGGAGGCAGGAGGCAGTGGTTCGACTTACTTCAACCCTTCGACTAGCCCATGATATCGCAAGCTCAGTACAAGTTGCTCACCAACCAGAGGCAGAAGGAAATTAGCTAGTTAAATATTTGCCAACGAATACTAACTAATGCTATACTTTACCTATGGCATACATACCACTTAGAAAAGCGGTCGAATTTCTGGGATTGCATCCAAATACCTTGAGGAGATATGCAGATGAAGGGAAAATCAAAAGCATTAAAAACCCAGCAGGACAAAGATTGTACGATGTCGAATCATACATCAGGGGCGATTCAATTAGAACTCCCACTATTTGCTACTGTCGGGTTAGTTCCTCAAAACAGCGAGATGACCTTGATAGACAAATCGCCTATATGCAATCCCTCTACCCAGACC
>NZ_PGEM01000086.1:0-595 GCF_002934005.1 Cuspidothrix issatschenkoi CHARLIE-1
CAGAATATTACAGCTTAGGATATAATCAAATTGGGTAAATAATCAAAATAACCTAAAAATACAGTGGTAATTCTTGCTTGGGGAAACCAAATTAAATAAGCACCTAAAACTCCGGAAATTGCTCCACTTGCGCCCAAAGAAGGAATATTAGAGTAGATACTAATAAACCATTGACAAAGAGCCGCTAAAGCGCCACAGGCTAAATAAAAACATAGATATTTAAAATGCCCTAGACGGTCTTCAATATTATTACCAAAAACCCAGAGATAGACCATATTTGATATTAAGTGCCACCAACCTCCATGTAAAAACTGTGAAGTAAATAAAGTCGTCCATTCCCCGATCAAATTAGTAGTTAATTCATGAGGTATGACAGCATACAATTGAAAAAACTGTTCTAGTTGTAGATTTGACAAACTCAGTTCATGGAAAAAAACTAGTACATTCATCCCTATTAACCCATAGGTGAAATATGGGGTAATCCTGGTTGGGTTTTCATCATAGAGGGGAAACACAAATACTGTTCCTAATCATTACTAATAGAACTATAACTCTGAATATCGAAAATTTGAAAGTATGAGTTAAGCACCTGAGA
>NZ_PGEM01000086.1:601-1974 GCF_002934005.1 Cuspidothrix issatschenkoi CHARLIE-1
AAAGCCTATACTGTCATCGTTTTGACTTTTGACTTCCGCCCTGCGGTACTAGTGCTTATCCGTTCCTTCCTGTTCCCTACTATAATTTACAAAAGATCCGCTGATTCGTAGAGTCTTCGCAAAATAGCTGTAATCTTTGCACCATAATCCAAATCCGCAGACCAACGGCCTGATAATTGATGTACTGAGGGGGCAACACCTCTAGTCACAAAACGAAATCTAGGATCTACTTCTTGTTGTACTAAAGGTTCTAGACTGGCATAGGCTTTTAAGTGTTGAATATGCGCTCTCACTCCAATTCTAGCACTAGAAAAAGATGCTCCTTCTGCCCCCCCACCAACTTCTCCTAAACCAGCAAAATTATTTTGTTGGGGTTTAATATCAGTACCAAATCGTAAAAATCCAGTTTCTAAACACATTTGACAAAATGCAATATCATGATTTATTCCCTCAATCATGGCTTCTTCTCGATAGAGTTTAGGTAGATCAGGAAATTGGGCAATGCCGCTTTCATTATTGTTTTTCAGAAATAATTGTAACTGTAATTCGGACGTATTACCATTTGAGATAAGTTGCTCAATTTGTCCTGGACAAACTGCTAAAATCGAGCGTAATTTAACTGTGCGCGTGGCATTATCCCAATCAATAGAAACATGAGATTCTCGCAGTTCTATGGCCTTGATATAAACTATTTGCCGATAGGTAATACGACGCAAATTAGCAACCTTAGATAGATCAACTCGGAGTCTATCTACTAAATCAATGGGGATATAAGAATTACCATTAATTAATAATCCTTGTTCTCCATAATTCTGTCCATTGATATTGATATTAATATTGGGATAACTGGTTTCATTTGTTGGTTGCTTCGGGTCAATAGCTTGACTCCAAATGACTAGTCCTTCAACAATACCTATAGCAAAATCTCGACGACGACTTTGTAATAAAGATCGATCTTCAGGACTGCTTAAAAAACCAACTTCTAGTAATAAGGCAGCGATCACTGTTTGACGACAAAATTGTAAACTACCTAAGCCACTATCCGTATCTGGTTTCACTCCTCTGTTTGGTAATTGGGAAACACGGCGCAACAGTCCGTTTAATACCATCTCTGCATTTTGTTTACGTTGGTCATTTTTGGCAATATAGATGGGTTATTAGCTGCATTAGCTTGAATTTCCAGTGTCACATCCTTACTAGTGGCGCGAGCATTAATCCAAGCTATAGTTTGAGCAGCACTTAAATCATCAGGAACAGCCAAAACTTCTAAACTACGGCTACGAAGTTCTGTCACCACTAGATCCCTTAAGAGAATCATTTCCTTTGCCTCTGTTGTTCCGCCAGCGATGACTCCAGGGTCAAATTTACCTGAT
>NZ_PGEM01000087.1:0-9924 GCF_002934005.1 Cuspidothrix issatschenkoi CHARLIE-1
ACTTTTTGGTTTACTGAATAAATCCGTACCTGCTAATGAGCCGGAAAATCCTCCACTACTACTATTTGCGAGTGGTGGTTTGGTTTTAGCTCTAGTTGCTGTAGTTGTCTATGGCAAGATTCTACTGCAACAGAGTGAGAAAAAACTGAAGTTTGAAAAATTTCGCACTAAGGAATTAGAGAAAAAACTGAAGTTAGCGTTGGAAACTATTCGCAAAATGGAAACTAATCCAGATTTAGTTCACTCCCGTGATTTTAACCTTGATTATTTGCGGATGCGAATGTCAGAGGAAGTATTTCATTTTGCATTGGTGAATCAAATTAAAATCAAGGTAAAAGAAAAAATTTCTCAAGCCTTGCGTCCTAGTCAAGCTGCCCAAGGGTCTGTAGGTGTTGCTAGTGTCGGTAAGCAGGTAGATGAAACCTTTGATGTGGAACATGAAACAGGTGTACCGCCTAATACTGTGAGACGAGTTTTATTCCGTGTGCAAATTCGGTTAACCAAGCTACCTACTCAGGCTACTTCTGCTACCATTAGCCAAATGATTGATTGTATAGAAACATATCTGAGTCCCAGAGAAGAGGATGATACCTGGCAGCCCACTATTCAAGGTCGAATTGTGTATATGCACTGGGATCAAAAGGCTAAACCGACACCATTACTTGTACTCGAACAATCTAATGAAGGGGTGAATGTAACATTTAGAACTAGCCGTCAAAGCCCAGTGACAACAAAACAGCAAGAAACTGATTCACCCCGTCCCGATCCAGTAAAAAAATAATTAGCACTTTATCTATTTTGGTATCGTGATTTGTGAAACTACATTTTGAGCATCACGGGTGAGAAGACCATCTTCCATTTCCACAATGTGATCGGCAATATCTAAGATCCGGTTATCGTGGGTAACTAATAAGATTGCTATTCCCTGTTCTTTAGCTAGACGCTGCATAATTTCTACTACATCACGTCCTGATTGTTTGTCTAATGCCGCCGTTGGCTCATCCGCTAATACTAAGGGGGGATGGTTGACTAGAGCGCGAGCGATCGCAATTCTTTGTTTTTGTCCCCCAGATAAATTATCTGGATAGTAATTATAATCCGTAATAAGTAAAACTTCACACCTGATAATCAGGCTGAATAAAGATAAACGAACCACTCCAGACACAGAGAACACAGACAGAAAAGTTTAAAAATTTGGCGCAGCCTCACAAAGAAATGGTATAAGAGGATAAAAGTATTTATTCCTAGAACCCCGACTTCTATATAAAATAATGTCAATAAGTTATTAATTATGCTGAAGTTAAAGTAAGTTAAATTCTTAAATTTTAGGAAAAATGGTAAAAATTAGCAACTAGGCTACTTAATACAAGCATATCCTCAATATTACTAAACTTGACTTTATCAGAAACTAGTGAAATAGTATTACTATATTTTTAGCGGGTAGCCTAATTTAAATTCATGAAAGCTGAATTTAAAACGGAGGAACCACGTATTTGGGGCTAATCTTTCAGAGAGACACCTTCCAGTCTTAGCCCGTCAGCTAACTCCGTCGGCAATGGAAGGAACTCCCAAAATCTTGGCTGTAATAACAGTTATCATTGGGTTTTCCTTAATAAATTTTAAATTTACGGATTCGGAATTTCAGCTAAATCCAAAATTTAAAATTGTCATCCCTGCTTCTCATTCGTCCATCGTTTCTAGGGAGAGAAGTAAAACTGTGAAAATTAAACCAATGTTAGCACGTTTACAAAGTGCTATAGGTCATGATGGCCTAATTGAAGAAATGGTATTATTACCACACATTCAAAAATCTTCTTCTCAAAGAGTGTCTGAGGCAAAATCAGTTAACTTAATTGTGGGCTATGATGGTTCACCTGAAAGTCATACAGCCCTAGATATTGCCTTTTGGATTTCCCATCAAACAACTTTAGCTACTAACAATCAAGTTACAGTTCAAGCTGTTTATGTAGTAGAAGAAAACTTTAATTATCAGTCGGTTGATATATTCAATTTACCTGAGCATCAACCTTCATTAGAACGGGAATTAAAAAATATATCCAAGCCTGTTAACTTCCTATTAACTCAACCTAAAGTCACAGCAATTTTACCGCATCTAGAAACAGAATTTAGAACTTCTCTCAAAGAAGCCGATAGAATTCTGTGGCAAGCAAAAACTTTAGCGGAAGAGTGGCAAGGTTCTTTTAAATCTCATTTGCGATTTGGTAACATTGCCCAAGAATTTAAAAAAGTTGTGCAATCAGAAAGCGCTGATATTCTACTTTTAGGCTGTCAATCTGGAGATCATCCGATGATAGAAAATCTAGGCAATAATTTTCCTTGTGCAGTTTTGGGGATTCCTAATTCTTTATAACGCTTTTTGTGATCACGGTTGACTGTTGTACGGGCGAACGGCCGTTCGCCCCTACTGCTATTATTCGTCAATCTGCCAAGCGTCTTTGGTAAAATCTTCATCTAAGACTTTTTTCGGACGAACTAAGACAATCATTTTTCCTAGTAGGGGAATATTTGGTGCAGTTTCAAACCATTGAAAGTCAATGCTTTCCCCATTATCAAAAACAAAGTAGTTGGAAATATCCCATTCTCTTTGAGCGCGATCTATGACGATCATGATCGGTTCAATTTTGTTTTGATGGGGGTTGGGGAAAATGTCGCTATTACCAATGACAACTACAGGATCTTCGGCATTTAATAGCACTTTCCACCCTGGTAATGCTACCCAAGCTTGTTCTCCTGCAAATTTAACAATCCGAAATGGTGGAATTTCTGTTATTAAGGGTACTGCTTTTAATTCCTGTGGTGTTAATGGTAATTCACCGACTACTGGTAACATCCGAGGTAAGTCTTCATCAGATTCCAGACGATAAAATGGCAGAATAGGCGCGGCAACTTTAGAAGTGACGCTAAAATCCATTAACAGTTGTTCTAGTTGTTTTCTAGCTGTTTCTGAATAGACAAAGCGTAAACCTTTAGCTATTAAACGCGATCGCTCGGTGAGGTCAGATTTTTGTTTAGCATATTTCCAGGATTGATAGGCGATCGCATCTCCTGGATGTTTACTGAAACCTTCTGGTAAATTAGGAAACCATGAATAATCTTTAACTGCTTTGGCAATATCCCTAACTACATCTGCATCTAGCTTATATTGATAGGTTAAATCGGCAGTGGTAGCACGGTCTTCTTGAGTTAGTCCGCGTAATTCATATAACACATCACTGCTTTTAGTCCGGTAATATGCCAAGGTTTCCGGTGATGATCCACATTTTTCCATGGAACTGTAAACCTGAGAACCAACAATCACCTGATTTTGTTGAATAGGTTCAAATCCAGTGGCTTCAAAGATATCTTGAGGATTATAACCGTTTTTTTGCAAGTAGGCGATCGCTTGTCCCCATTCTACCCAGTTCCCTAGTTTTTGTCTGAGCTTGACTAATAATTCTTCGGCTGTATGCTGTTGAGGACTTTGAGGGGTGGGTTGTATTTCATTCATAATTGTTGACTGTCGACTGTTGACTTATACTCTATACTCTAAGTTGAGTTTCTAGTTTTATAGTGAAAGTGATAATGGGGAAAGTTGGTTAGGACAAGATCCATTAACACAACAAGCGATCGCTCTTGCTAGTGCTTCTTGCTCTTTGAATAAATAATGGTCAGTTGTCCATTGTCCGTTGGTTGCGGAAAATATCTTCTCCTTATTCTCCAAAACCTAACACCCAACACCCAACATCTAAAACCTAAAAAATGAGTAACGAAGTTAGCACCATATTTAACCGCATTGCACCAGTATATGACCAACTTAACGATCAATTAAGTTTGGGACTCCACCGAATTTGGAAAGAAATGACAGTGAAATGGAGTGAAGCTAAACCTGGTGATATGGGGTTAGATTTGTGTTGTGGTAGTGGTGATTTATCTTTTCGGTTAGCACGTCATGTAGGGATGACAGGCCAGGTTTATGGAGTTGATTTTTCTGCCAACTTACTGAATACTGCTCAACAACGCTGCCAAAATTACTATCCCCAACCGCCTATTACTTGGTTAGAAGCAGATGTCTTAAATTTACCTTTTGATAATAATTATTTTGATGCAGCCACAATGGGTTATGGATTAAGAAATGTTAAAGATATTCCTCGTAGTTTGCAAGAAATACATCGTGTCCTCAAACCTGGTGCAAAAGCTGCAATTTTAGACTTTCATCGTCCCAGTAATGAACAGTTACGATCTGTGCAACAGTGGTATTTAGATAGCTTTGTTGTTCCCATAGCCACTAACCTGGGGTTAAAAGAAGAATATGCCTATATTAGTCCCAGTTTAGAACGCTTCCCTATCGGTCAGGAGCAAATAAACTTAGCTCTGGAAGTTGGTTTTCTCCATGCCACACATTACCCCATAGCTAACGGTATGATGGGAGTATTAGTAGTAATTAGGTAATTGGTGATTGATGATTGGTGATTGAAATTAGGATGTAAAAGCAATACCTTGTCGATTTTCTGCTTTATTGGGTTAAGCGACAGCGCAACCCAACGTATTTGTTGGGTTTCATGCTATTGCTTCGCAACGTTAACACGAACAACCCAACCTATAAATCAAGGCTTTTTCCAATTTAGACCAGGTATTGAAAAGATAAAATAAATATTTTTTTTGACATTCCTGATCTAAGCAATTACGAATTACAAATTACAAATTACGAATTACAAATTACAAATTACCCATTACCTAATCCAAAAGCCGTGGATTTGTCGAAAGTTCTATTATACATATCACCGCCAATTCTCGGTGGACTGATTGGCTATTATACTAACGATATAGCCATAAGAATGTTATTTCGTCCCTATAAAGCTGTTTATATTTTCGGACGAAAAGTACCTTTTACCCCTGGTTTAATTCCTAGTAATCAGGAACGATTAGGACAAAATATTGCTAATGCGATTATGAAATCGCTGCTAACACCAGAAGAATTACAAAATCTGGCGCGTAAATTGCTGCAACCTGAGCGAGTACAAAGTGGAATTTTATGGTTATTACGTTTGGTAATTGACCAAATTAAAGGGGATAAAAACCCCCGTAGCACTGCTATTTTAGCTGGTATTTTACGTGATTTATTAGGTGAATCCTTACCCCGTCTCTTGAAGGTTTTAGCCCGTCAAGAAACATTTTTAGAAACACAAATTAACCAAATATTTGATAAAGTATTACTAGAATTTAGAATTAGTGAAGAACAGTCTAGTAGGTTAGCTGATTGGTTAATAGAAGTAGTTTTACCGCCGGATGCCTTACGACAAATTATAGTTGATTTTTTGACGGATCGGACAATTCAAACCGTTGATGAAAGCTTTCGAGAAAAAACCAGTGGTACTTATTGGGTAGTGGCAAATTTATTTGGTTTAAAAAATACTCTTACGCGGTTACGGACTTTTTGTTTAGATGAGAAAGAAGCAACTAATAAAAGGCTGGAAGAATTAATTAGAGACTTAAAAATGCGCGATCGCATTAAAGGATTATTACAAAATCTATCTTTACAAAATCTCCCCGTAGGTACGGTGCGTCAACTGCGAAAAACGATTAGAGATAGTGTCCGTCAATATTTACAAAATAGTGGTAGCGATTTACTTAAAGAATTAACACAATCGGCGGATTGGGAAAGAATTTCCATTGTATTATTAAATCGTTTAAGCAGTTCTCCGGTGGTTAATACTTCTCTAGAAGTTGTGGCGCGAGATTTAGCATTAATTTTAGAGAAATATTTAACTCAAGATTTAGAAGCAATTGTAGCTCAAGCAATTCCCATTTTATCCATAGATCAAGTAATTGTGGAACGAGTGAAAGCCACATCACCCGCAGAATTGGAAGATGCAATTGAAGGAATTGTCAGAAATGAATTACAAGCAATTGTAAGTTTAGGTGGTATTTTAGGCTTTTTTGTCGGTTTGTTCCAAGTAGGATTTGTATTTTTTACTCAATAGATATAGGTGATGGTTGACTGTTAACTGTTGTACGGGCGAAAGGCCGTTCGCCCGCCTCCTGTCTTCTAGATCAAAGGTTTACCCATGACCTATCATCTATTACCCTTCAGATTGTTGTTTACCCTTGGAGTCGCATTCCTTTTTCCAGCAGCGTTCTAAAAGTTGAATTCGCCAGAGAATGGCAAAGCGTTGGGGATTCCAGATCATTTGATTGTCACGGCTAAATAATGGCTGATTTAAATATTGCCAAAGAGGAAATTTAATTTTTGTGTGTTTGGGAGTCATAGGAGGAACAAGATACTATATAGTCATTTCGGCTTTAGTTGACAGTTTACTTGATAAATTTCAACTACTAATACCTTCACTATTTAAGCCTAAACTACTACGTAACAATTGTCTGTGTGGGAATTGCGGAATTTAAGAAAATTTTACCTTTACAAGTTTTAAAAAGATGCCACCAAATCCTGAATTTCTCGGTGGTAAGAACTTTAGCTAGGGGAAGACTAAATTAATATTTACTAAGTACAGCAATGTCACTCATTATTGCCTACTGTTTTTACTTATTTTTTGAGCGGCCATTTATGTCTAGTTTTTTGAAAAGGCGAAAAGTTAAGGAGTCCGTAATTTAACAAAATTCTTAGAAATAACTGCCGCATCAAAAATACAGCAGCAGTCGCTAGTAAAACCCTTTTGGTGCATCTAAAATATCTAATTCAGAAGAGTTTGGCTTTAAGGCTTACTTGTTTCATATTAATACTTATAAATAAAACATTCTCCAGCAGAGAAATTAATAATCACCAATTACTAAACCAGTCCACTTTAACGGTAAACTCATATATTGCAACAACAGACGTTTACCCTCATGACTGGAGAACTAAGACCTTGGGCATAGAACTACGCAGTTTCGTATTTCTAGACAACCTGCAACCTCAACACGCCGCATACATGGGAACAATAGCCCAGGGGTTCTTGCCATTACCGGGGGACACATCCCTATGGATTGAAATTTCACCTGGTATCGAAATCAACAAAGTTACGGATATAGCCCTTAAATCCGCTTCCGTTCGCCCTGGAGTGCAAATAGTAGAACGTTTATATGGACTTTTGGAAGTACATTCTAGCTCTCAAGGGGAAACGCGAGCCGCTGGAGATGCGATTTTAGCGTTTATAGGCGTGAAAAAAGATGACTGTATCAAACCTCGTGTAATTTCTAGCCAAATTATCCGTAACATTGACGCTTATCAAACCCAATTAATTAACCGTAGCCGTCGCGGACAAATGCTCTTAGCAGGAGAAACTTTATATGTATTAGAAGTTGAGCCAGCCGCTTATGCTGCTTTGGCTGCCAACGAAGCGGAAAAAGCCGCCCAAATTAATATTCTGGAAGTTCAAGCTGTCGGTAGTTTTGGCAGACTTTATTTAGGGGGTTCAGAACAGAACATTTTAGCAGGAGCGGCGGGTGCTTTAGCAGCAATTGAAAATTCACCAGGAAGAGAAAATCCTCAAGGGAAGCGGAACGAGTAAAGGAGTAGGAGTAAAAAATGGCAAATCAACAACATCTTAATTTATTACGATCTGGTGCGGTTAATTGGATAGAGTGGAGAAAGGAAAACCCACAAATTGAAATTGATCTTAGTAGTGCCAATTTATTAGGAGAAAACCTCCGAGGGGCAAATCTCCAAGGGGTAAATTTGAATAAAGTAAATTTAGCTCACGCTTTATTAGTGCGAACTAATTTTAGTTATGCTAATCTCAGTAATGCTATTTTGTATCAAGCAAAATTAATTGAGGCTAACTTGAGTCAAGCTAACTTGAGTATTGCTAATTTGAGTGGGGCGGTTTTAACACAGGCAGATTTAAGTTATGGAAATTTTATTGGTGCTGATTTGAGTACAGTAAATTTACAAAATTCTATTATTACTGATGCCAATTTAATTGGTACAGATTTACAAAATGCTAATTTACAAGATGCTGATTTAGCATCAGCCCAACTTATTCGCAGTAATTTAAGTTTTGCAAATTTGATTGCAGTTAATTTAATTACCGCTAATTTAAGTGAGGCGAATTTATATGAGGCCGAATTAATGACTGCTCACCTTTATCAAGCCAATTTATATAAAGCTAACTTAACTAAGGCTCATTTAGGAAACGCATTTTTATATAAAGCGAATTTGAGTGAAGCTAATTTAACGGATGCTGATTTAAGTTGGGCAAATTTGAAACGTGCAAATTTAGCCGGGGCAAATTTACAAGGTGCGAATCTTAGGGGAGCAAATCTTCAGGGGGCAAATCTCAAAGGGACAATTTTAGAGGATAAATTAGAATTATTAACACCAAAGAAATGCAATTAACGGTAACGAGGTAATATGTTAAAATAAAATCAACTGTAACAGACCAGATTGATACACCAGATTGATAATATGAATGCTCATAAAATCGAAACGTCCTTAACTGAAGATGGAACTTTGGTATTAAAAGGTTTACCTTTCCATGCTGGTGATGTTGTGGAAGTGATTATTTTATAACCTCAATCAGCACAACATCAAATTAAATCTCTAGAAACACAAAATACCAATCTTTATCCTTTACAGAATACTCAGCTTTACCGTGATGATGATCCTACTGAACCTGTAGCTTTAGAAGATTGGGAGTTTTTACAATGATTATACTTTTATTAATAACAAAATATGGCGAACATTTTGAAACATTATAAATCGCCAAAACCCTTTTTAAATAAAGGTTTCAAATTTTGCGTCGCCTAGAGTCATGAAAGAGGGATAATCAGCCTGACAGTGATATTGTGATAACTCTATCCAGTTAAGTACAGCTTCTAATAAGTCCTGATAACCGAGAGTGTTGGGGTGCAGTCCGTCCTTGGTCATGCGATCGCTTCTCCAAGCTTGACTACGTTGCATCCATTGATCGAAAATATCTAAATAGGGAATTTGTCTTTGTT
Organism: Cuspidothrix issatschenkoi CHARLIE-1; assembly: GCF_002934005.1. Taxonomy (GTDB): domain Bacteria; phylum Cyanobacteriota; class Cyanobacteriia; order Cyanobacteriales; family Nostocaceae; genus Cuspidothrix; species Cuspidothrix issatschenkoi. The sequence goes on from NZ_PGEM01000087.1 coordinate 8,938, forward strand.
CACAAGCTTGTCGTGTTGCTTCTTTGTAACGGTATTGGTCGGCATGATTGTAGAATAGACAATCAAGGAAAGGCATTTTGGCCTCATCTACGGGAACCATCCCCACAAATAAGACGGGACAAAGTTGTTGTGCTTGATCTAGTAATGTGGCGATTTCTGATTCAAACTTGCTAAAATCCGTGTAATTTCTCCCCGTTGTGCTTCTTAATCTGGGTGTATCGTTGACACCGACAGATAAAATAATCAAATCAGGAACACGATTGCGGATTTCGCCCCGATGACGAAATTCTACTTCTAATCGTTGGGAAATTTGCTGCGTGCGATCGCCCCTTACTCCCAAATTGTAAAGCACATGACCCACACTATCCGGTAACATCCACCACCGTCGTAATTGTTCCACCCAACCGCCTTTCTCTGGGTCACCGTATCCATATACTAAGCTATCTCCCAAGGCGACAATCTTTAAAGGCTGACCGAGTTTTGGCGATACAGATAATTGCATGGAGGTAGAAGTCTGAAAACTTGGCATTTTAAACAGCAATGTAATGGATATTTGGAGAAGATTCTATATATTTTTACACTACTATATGGTATATTTATGATCTTTTGACGGAATACTTGCCAATTTATTGATTCAGGAGTGAGAAGCACAATAGTTTTAGCATCTTGATTTTTATACCCTTTATCTGCCATCTGCTGTAATTCTCTGGATATCAAGAGATATAATTTAAGCTGAATTAACAAATTTCCATAATTTATTTTCATTATCATTTACTAAAAAAATCAGAATAAGTGTTACTTTTGAGCAAACCCGTATAAAAGATATCAAATGTTATATCAATTCTGTATGAAGATGGACAACAGCTTACCCCTCTGTAGTCCCCCTTGCAAAGACGGCAACTCCGGGAGGTAATAAATATGTGCAGCTTCACATAAAATTGGTATTAGTCAATTTCAGGTTCTTCCGTACCTGTTATGCCAAATATG
>NZ_PGEM01000087.1:10001-39741 GCF_002934005.1 Cuspidothrix issatschenkoi CHARLIE-1
TTTGGCAAAATAATTTAGCATAAGAAGTACGGAAGATCCCAATTTCATTAAAATATCGTCAATTTAACATGAATTGCAATTTCCCTAAGTTGGTTTCCCAGAAATTACTTAAGCAGCTATTTCTGCCTTTGTTTTTAGTTTCCTTATTCATAGTTTTTTGGGACAATAGCTTCACACCTGTTAACGCCCAAGTACCACGTCAAGAAATTCGTGGGGTGTGGATGACAAATAATGATCTCAATGTTCTTAAAGATAGAACTAAAGTTCAAGAAGCTGTCACAAAATTACGACAACTCAATTTTAATACTATCTATCCTGTTGTTTGGAATTCTGGATATGTTATGTATCCTAGTAGGGTAGCTAAACGTTTAGAAATTCAGCCCTTTGTCTTTCAAGGCTTAGATGGCCATGATATTCTGGAGGATTTAATTGATCAAGCACACGATCAAAATTTACTCGTCATTCCTTGGTTTGAATTTGGATTTATGGCACCTCCCACTTCAGAATTAGCCATAAATAAACCAGAATGGTTCACACGCAAACAGGATGGTAGTCAAATATCTGTTGGTGCTGCGGGTGAAGTTAAATGGTTAAATCCATTTCATCCCGAAGTACAACAATTTATTAGTGATTTATTGGTAGAACTGACTAATAAATATAAACTTGATGGCATTCAATTTGATGATCATACCAGTTTACCCTATGAATTTGGCTATGATAAATATACAGTTGCCTTGTATAAAAAAGAAACTAAAAAAAATCCACCCACAGATCCCCAAGATCCAGCATGGATAAATTGGCGGGCAAATAAAATTACAGAATTCATGGTCAGACTGAACCAAACAGTTAAGCAAATAAAACCCAAATTAATTTTCTCTGTCTCTCCTAATTACTATGATTTCTCTTACAAATTTCAACTCCAAGATTGGTTGAATTGGGTGAGACTGAATATAGTAGATGAGTTAATTGTCCAAGTTTACCGAGACAATTTAGATAATTTTACTGCCAAACTTTCCCGTCCAGAAATGGAAGAAGTTAAACAAATAATTCCTACTGGAATTGGCATTATGGCAGGTTTAAGAACTAAACCTATTTCCATGCAACAGATTCAAACTCAAGTTCGTGCAGCCCAGCGGAGGGATCTTGGTGTGGCTTTTTTCTACTATGAAAGTCTTTGGAATTTTGCCCCAGAACCATTACAAGAAAGGTTATCTGGCTTTCAAAATTTATTCCCATATCCGGCATTAAGAACGGCATTACAATAGACGAATGTAAGAACAGGACAATGCATGAATGGGCAATTAATCATTTACAGTACAAACAGTAAATGTAAATTTAGGAATTAGTCTGTAAATAATCAATTGCCGCTGCTAATTTATCAGGATAACCTTCAGCAAATCTTTCAAACCATAATCCTTCTGATGATAACGGATCTAATTTAGCTAACCATTCTTTCGCAGGTTTTTCTAAAGCTTTTCTTTGTTCATTTTTAATTTCCTCCTGGCGAATTTTCTCCTGTGCTAATTCTTCTTGTTTTCGTCGGTGTTCGGCTGCTTCTTGTTCAGCTATATCAGCTTTAACATCTGCTAATAAGTTATCCATAAATACATCTGACTTATTAGCAGGTGAATGTATAAATTCAATCGGCGGTAAATGATAGTATGATGTGGGCTGATATTGAATATCTGGAATTTTATTTTCTGCAACTTCCGCTTGTACTTCTGATAACAAATTATCTATTAATACATCTGCTTTAGTTACAGGTAAATCCAATTTAACAGGAGTTAAATTATTTGGTTTTGGTGTAGCTTGCGGTTCTGTATATTCAGTTTTAATTTCAGCTAATAACTTATCAATGGAATCCATATTTGTAATTCCTTATCAACGAGAGAATATCCCCGACTTCTGACATCAATTTATAATTTGTGGACACAATAAATAAAAGAAGTCGGGGATCTAGATATGAACGAGTGCTATAGATGAATACTTACTTAATTGTTAATTTTTAATTCATCCCTGGAGTACTAATCATTAATGGCATTCAGAAGAACTTCAGATAAACTCATATCTTCCATATCATCCATTGTGATTGTATCGCAAATATCAAATTTAGCACCTGCACTTTGCAATTCATCATCCAGAATTTTCAAAAAGCGGGTAGCTTGAGGATCACTACCGACTTGAATAAAAGAAATAGCTAATTCTTCATCTCTATCCAGACGACGAGAAGCTTCAATAATTACCTTCATCACAGCTTTACGATCATCTGGTTCACCATCAGTAACTACTAAAATTGTTTCCCCATTGGGTTTAGCTGTACCAGAGTCTTTACGTTGGAAATAATCATCAATAGCGTGTTTTAAAACATTAGCTAAATCTGTACTTCCAGATGGATCATTTTCCTGAAATATTTGGACAACTTTGCTGGAGGTGACATTATCATAACGTTTGAACCTGCCAGAAAATAAATAAACTGTAATCCCATCAGGATCAAACTGTTCACACTTCCCAGCTAAAGCTAAAGTTGATTCTTGTGCTGCTGACCATCTAGTTCTACCACCTTTTTGATCTGGGGTAGCCATGCTACCGCTTTTATCAATAATTAAGGTATAATCACGGTTTTCTAGCATGGCTAAACTCTCCAGATTTTAGTAATTTTTCTTAATTAATCAGTGATGGCATTCATTAAAACATCTGCCAAACTCATGTCTTCTAAATCATCTAAAGTGATGGTATCACAAATATCAAATTTAGCACCAACACTTTGTAATTGATCATCTAGGGCTTTGAGAAATTTGGTAGCTTGAGGATCATTACCAACTTGAATCATAGAAATGCCTAATTCTTCATCTTTCTCCATTTGTTGGGTAGCACGAATGATAATCTCAAATACCGCTTTGCGATCATCGGGTTCACCATCAGTAATGACTAAAATTGTTTCTCCATTTGCTTTAGTTTTTCCTGCGGCTTTGCGCTGAAAGTAATTATTAATGGCATCTTGTAGTACACCACCTAAATTAGTTGTACCTGCGGGATCATTCTCCTGAAATATTTGGGCTACTTTGGCAGATGTTACATCATCGTAACGTTTAAATTTACCAGAAAAAACGTAAACTGTAATCCCATCAGGATCAAACTGTTCGCATTTTCTAGCCAAAGCAATGGTAGATTCTTGGGCTATATCCCATCTGCTTCTCCCACCAGCTTGGTCTGGTGTGGACATACTGCCGCTTTTGTCAATAATTAAAGTATAGTCACGGTCAGTCATCATAATCTTCCTTTTGTGATTTTTCTATCTCTAGTGTAACCATTAAGGAATAAAGTAGTATTCCATTATTTTCATCACATTGCTACCCCCCTTAGTCCCCTCTTGTAAAGGCTACCGTGTATACAGAAGTCTAATCAAGTTGCCATCTAGGGTTGTAATGCCCCTAACCCCCAATTCTGGGGGAATTAAGAATTTCAAAGTCCCCATCACGCGCCATTGTCAATAGGTAAAACAGCCTTGCATTTGGGCGGTGGAGTGTCGCCCTTTGTGTTTAAGCTAATTCTTATTCACCTGCCTATCGCCGTTCGGTGAGTAAGTATGCGCTTTAACTATGTGCTTTACCTTTTGAATTTTAATTTATTCAAGTATCTATAATTTGCTTCTATTTTATAATACTCTCGCATTTCTTCCAGTAAATTAATTTCATCTGTGTTTTTAGTTTTACCTAGTAAAGTGCTGAAAGTGATTATATCAGGATATAATTGCAGTTTTTCGTGATTACTGATATTTTGAATAAGCTCTAAACCTTCTTCCACTGTATTAACTTTTTTTATCAAAGTATTAAGTGTGATTTCATTAGGCTTAACATGAGATAATTCTGTATAAGTTTCTGCTACTAAGGAAGGACTATCTCGCAATAAATAATTTAACTACTATAAGAAATACCCATTCAGTTATTGCTCTGGATGGGTATTAATCATATAGGGGGGAGATTTCCCCGCCCTTGATGAGAATTTATTACTATTTGCTTTCAGTAAAATCAGCATCAATTACATCATCACCACCACCACTAGGAGGAGGAGGAGGAGAACCAGCACCAGGAGCTTCCGCACCAGCAGCACCAGCTTGTTGATAGATATTGCTACCAATAGCAAACAACGCTTGTTGTAGTTCGGGGGTTAACTTCTGAATCTGGTCATCATCTTCTTTAGCAACCGCTTCTCTGACTTCCTTAACTAAACCTTCAACCTTAGTCTTATCAGCAGCAGGGACTTTATCACCCAACTCTTCCAACTGCTTTTCAGCTTGATAAGCTAGAGAATCCGCTTGGTTTTTGCGTTCAATTTTTTCACGGCGCTCCTTATCAGAGGAAGCATTTTGTTCCGCTTCTCTTACCATGCGTTCTACATCATTCTTATCGAGAGTAGATGCACCAGTGATGCTGATAGATTGTTCCTTGCCAGTACCTTTATCCTTCGCAGTTACGTTCAGAATACCGTTAGCGTCAATATCAAAGGTAACTTCAATTTGAGGAACACCACGAGAAGCAGCAGGAATACCATCCAAACGGAAAGTTCCTAAACTCTTATTATCGTTAGCAAATTCTCTCTCACCTTGGAGAACATGAATTTCTACGTTGGTTTGTCCATCTACAGCAGTAGAGAACACTTCTGATTTCTTGGTAGGAATTGTAGTGTTGCGAGGGATAATTTTTGTCATCACACCACCCAAGGTTTCTACACCCAAGGACAATGGTGTTACGTCTAACAATAAGATACCAGTAACATCACCAGCCAAAACACCCGCTTGAATAGCAGCACCAACAGCTACCACTTCATCAGGGTTCACGGTTTGGTTAGGCTCTTTACCTAGTACCCGTTTTACCACATCCTGAACAGCAGGAATCCGGGTAGATCCGCCAACGAGAACAACTTCGTCAATATTGGTTTTATTTAATTTCGCATCTCTGAGGGCATTTTCTACAGGAATGCGGCAACGGTCAATCAAATCAGAACAGAGTTCTTCAAATGTGGCGCGAGTTAGAGTTGTATCTAAATGCTTTGGACCCTCTTGGGTAGCAGTGATAAATGGCAGGTTAATTTCTGCTTGGGTAACGCTAGAAAGTTCAATCTTGGCTTTTTCTGCCGCTTCAGTCAGACGTTGTAAAGCTTGTTTGTCTTTACGCAGGTCAATACCTTCGTCTTTTTTGAACTTTTCTGCTAAGAAATCAACGATTTTTTTATCAAAGTCGTCACCACCCAAGTGAGTATCACCGGATGTTGATAATACTTCAAATACACCGTCGCCTACTTCCAGAACGGATACATCGAAAGTACCACCACCCAAGTCAAATACTAGGATAGTTTCGTTGCTTTTTTTATCAAAGCCATAAGCTAGGGAAGCTGCTGTAGGTTCGTTGATAATGCGGAGAACATCAATACCAGCTATTTTACCAGCGTCTTTTGTTGCTTGGCGTTGAGAGTCATTGAAATAAGCAGGAACGGTAATTACTGCTTGGGTAACGGTTTCACCCAGATATTTACTAGCATCTTCAACCAATTTACGGAGAACTTTCGCAGAAATCTCCTCAGGAGCAAATTGTTTACCAGCACCGGGAGAGTCTACTTTAACGTTACCGCCGCTACTGAGAACTTTATAAGAAACTTCTGTAGCTTCATTGGTAATTTCTTCAAAACGACGACCAATAAAACGTTTTACAGAATAAAAAGTATTTTCGGGGTTCATCACCGCTTGGCGTTTAGCGATTTGACCAACTAAATTGTCGCCATTTTTGGCAAACGCAACCACTGACGGCGTTGTCCGAAAGCCTTCCGCATTAGCGATAACGGTGGGTTTACCACCTTCCATAACTGCCACGCAGGAGTTTGTCGTACCTAAATCAATTCCAACTACTTTTGCCATTTTGGGTGTTTACTCCCTATAAAATTACTAAACTACTATCCGCACAGAAGAGAGAATATAAAATTGAATTAACTAACTGTCTGTGACAATCAGTTGGGTTAGGCTTTGCTAGGAATCAAATTCCCAACTAGGCTGATATATATAAACTCAGTGGTAGCCATTCCATGAAGGGTGGTTTACCGAACCGTTAGGGGAACGGTGATTTTTATAAAATATGTTTATTGGTTTCATGGATTAATGTGCTTTCACATTGACTAATGTATGAGAATTAATACTTTCAGGAATTGGGGTGAACCGTAACTTTATAGTCGTATTTGCCGTCAAACCCCGTCAGGAATTAAAAATTAGAAATTAAAAATGAAAAATTATACTCCTTATTCCGTAGTAAGAGGCAGGAGTTCAAGAGAAAGAAGAAATAAGAAAGAAATTTCTCCTCTGCCTCCCTGCCTCTAAGAAATACTAGGCTTTTACCCTTTTTGAAATCTTAGCCATGCCTGTTGCAGATCCGTGGGGGCGGGATTAGTGCCATCATAAATAACAATGACATTGGTTAAAGGTCTACCTGCCGGGACTAGAATATTATTTTTGCTGGCTAAGGCTCTAGATGCGCCACCATCTAAATTCATGGCTTCATAACAGCCTATGGCTTTCATGGCTTCTGCTTCTTGCTGTAAGGAAAGATTAATCTCAAAATTTGCTAAAACTAACTTTGTACCATCTTGGGTAAAACCAATGGCTGTACGTGCGCCACTACCTAAAACAGAAGGATCTTTAAAACCTTCTATACTGGGGTTGAGCCACACTTCTCCTTTTCTTAACAGTCTGGGTCCACAAGTGATGGAGAACCAGTGTTTATCCCATTCTGGTTTACCGTCTACTCTGGCTGTAATCATTTCTGGTTTGTTACCAACTCGTAATCCCAAGGTAGTCCCAAAGTTTTCCCAAGGACTGTATTTGAGAACTTTTCCCCCGGCTATCATGTTACCCATAACGGTTTTTTGGGGATTTTTGGCAAAAAATGTGCCATTAGCAACTACGGTAGCTTTATAACGAGCTACTAATTTGTTAAATTCTTCATCACCACTGGTTTTTTGAATGGTGTTGGCAAAGTTAGCATTTTTGGCTAAACCTATGGTGATAAAGGTTTTGGGATCTGTGAGGTCAACTGTGGTCTGATAAAATGGGATGCCATTAATTTGACTTTTGCCAATTTGTACAGGTTGGGCATAACTAGGTAATGCTAGGCTTAATCCTTGGGCTAGGGTTGCTCCACCCAAAAATAAGAATGATCTACGGCTGATTTTAGTAATTGTCATAATTATTGATGTTTATTAGTTCTTTCCTCTTTCTTTTTTTTCTTTCTTCTTTGTGTCTCCTGACTCGGTGACTCCTTCTTTCTTCTATATTTTATGAATAATCGGTATATTATCTTTCACAAACCCTATGGAGTTTTGAGTCAATTTACTCAAGAAAGTCCTAAACATATTACTCTAAAAGAGTACATAAATGTTCCTGATGTTTATCCTGTGGGACGTTTGGACTGGGATAGTGAAGGTTTGCTGTTATTAACAAATGATGGACAATTGCAGCATCGTTTGGCACATCCCCGTTTTGGTCATCGTCGTACTTATTGGGCGCAAGTGGAACGTATTCCCGATGCTGATGGCATCTATAAGCTACAAACTGGGGTGGAAATTCAAGATTATCGGACTCGTCCTGCTCAAGTTAAGTTATTGTTAGAAGCACCATCGGTCAATGAACGCATTCCACCGATTAGATTTCGTAAAAGTGTGCCTACGGCTTGGCTAGAAATGACTCTAACTGAGGGTAAAAACCGCCAAGTTCGTCGCATGACGGCGGCTGTTGGTTTTCCTACTTTGCGATTGATCCGCGTGAGCATTGCTAATATTCAACTAGATGATTTAGCGTCAGGACAATGGCGAGAAATTACTCCCTTAGAATTGACAAAGCTTAATCATCCACTGGAAATATAGGTTAGGCTACTGTAGTATCAGTATACTGAATAGTGTTAATCAAAAGCACCTGAGCAGGAAAATCAAGGAACTTCCACTATGCTGATTTGCCCGCAATGTACATTTGAAAACCCTGATAGTAATAAGTTCTGTCAAAGCTGTGGTATATCCCTAACTCATAAAATCTGCCCTGAATGCAGTGCTGATGTATCTTTAAAGTCACAATATTGTCACAAATGTGGTGCAGAATGTGGGACTATTTACTATGCTCTGATTACTCAAGCAGTGAATAAGATAGTTGCTGTTAGTGCGGAAACTGGAGAATTAACACCAAATTCAGAAAGTATTACAGATGATCTCTTTAGCAAATTTACTTTAGATTCCTATTTAGATCCTCAACAGCGTTATCGCTTCTTAACATCTCTAAGCACTCCAGAGGTAATTGGGGATTATAGGGAGATAATAGTCAAAGTTATAGATTGTCAACCTTACCAAGTCTCACCTATGGGGGCAATACTAGAACATCAAAGCCAAATTACTACCAATACAATTCCTAAATTAGCCCAGACTTATTTAGAATTGCAGATGGAAATGCACCCTGGCATTCCTAAAATTTATGATGCTTGGCAGCAAGATGATCTCCAAGTTGTGTTATTAGAAGATAGATCGAATTGGCCAATGTTAGTTGATGTCTGGAAACAAGAGACAACGACGATATTGGAAATTTTATATTGGTTTTATCAGATGACTCAACTTTGGGAATTATTGGCAGGTCTGGGTTGTGGCCAAAGTTTGTTAGAGTTATCAAATTTGCGGTTAGATGAAGATCGAGCTTTAGTATTACAAAGATTATATCTAGAATCTGCCTCATTACAAAATCAATCACCAAATGTAACTCTGCAACATTTGGGTCAGGTGTGGCAAACTTTATTTAGAGAATCCCAACGAACTCAATTTGGTTCTGTGTTGGAAATGCTGGAAGATTTGACCTTGGGGGAAATTGAAACTTTAACACAATTGCGATCGCGTTTGTCAGATATAGCCACAGAAATAGAAGCAGTATCTACTTCAGCAAAACCCAATTGTACATCAACTGTCTTACAAATAGATGATGAAATAGACGATGCAATTGGTAAAAATGATGATGCCTCAATGATGGTGTTATCTATGCAGTTAAGTAATTTGGAATATGCTGCATATAGCGATGTTGGCCGTCAACGCAATCATAATGAGGATTATTTTGGTGTTGATAGTAAAATTAATAAGCAGGAATTACCCAGAAATCCTATTGTTACCGCACAAGGTTTATATATTCTTTGTGATGGTATGGGTGGTCATGCTGGAGGTGAAGTGGCTAGTGAATTGGCTGTAAATACCATCCGTCAATACTTCCAAAAAACCTGGGTAAAAACAGAATTACCTCCCAAAGAATCTATCCGTGAGGCGGTTTATTTAGCTAATCAAGCTATTTATGAACTAAATCAAAAAGAAGCCCGTTCTGGAGTTGGCCGTATGGGTACTACTTTGGTAATGTTGTTACTTCAGGATAATCAAGCGGCAATTGCCCATGTGGGTGATAGTCGTCTTTATCGTCTAACTCGCAAGCACGGACTAGAACAACTAACCATAGATCATGAAGTTGGTCAACGGGAAATTGCCAGGGGTGTAGAACCCAGTATTGCCTACGGACGACCAGATGCTTACCAACTAACCCAAGCTTTGGGGCCGCGCGATGAGCATTCTCTTCATCCTGATGTAGAATTTTTTGATATCAATGAAGATATGTTGCTGATACTAGCATCAGATGGTTTATCCGATAATGACTGTTTAGAAACTAATTGGCAAACCCATCTTCAACCTTTACTCAGTTCAGCTAGTAATTTAGAAAAGGGTATTCAAGATTTAATTGATTTGGGTAATGAACATAATGGTCATGACAATCTTACCGCTATACTGGTACGAGTGAAAGTTCATCTATCTCAGCAAGGTTTGTTTTAAAGGTATAGCTGTAGTCATTCAGATTAGGACATTATTGATCCGTAAAACCTAATCAGAAGCAGTTTACCTTCTGCTATATGTGAAAAAAGTCAAGAAAACTATAACTCTTTCCCCTGCTCCCCTGTCTGATTCCCAGGACAATTATTGACGCTAACCTATTTATTGTGATTACTCTCACCCTATTAGAAAAAACACAAAAAACACCTGTCAAGCAGTGGTGTTTTGATGGTTCTACCTTGATTCGCATTGGTAGGGCAGTAGATAATCATGTGGTTTTAGCTGACAATTTAGTTTCACGCTATCATTTAGAACTGAAATTAGTTAATAATACCAAAGGCTATGATTGGGAGGTAATTAGTCAAGGGGCTAATGGTACTTTCCTCAATGGGTTTTTGGTGACTAAATCTATTATTACTGATAATTCTCTACTACAATTGGCTCAGGGAGGGCCTGTACTCAAGGTACAAATTCAGCAATTATCATCAGGATCTAGTGTTTCTGGACAGTTAGGGGGTGAGGAAATTCACGGTATTAGACCTGTCTCTTCTGGTTCTCTGTGTACCCATAAAGGCAACTCCTCCCAGAATTTGTTTTGTATCCACTGTGGTCAACCAATAGTAGTAGAAAAAACCATTCGCCATTATCAAGTATTACGCACTCTGGGTAAAGGCGGTATGGGTACTACATATTTAGCTTGGGATGGTGTGGCTAAAATTACGGGCGTTCCCCAATTGTTGGTACTTAAGCAAATGAATGCTGACATGGTGAAAATTCCCAAAGCTCAAGAGTTGTTTGGGAGAGAAGCCAGTATTCTTAAATACCTCAATCATCCAGGAGTTCCTAAGTATTATGACTTTTTTGTGGAAGATGGTAAAAAATACTTGGCAATGGAATTAATTCACGGTCAAGATTTAGAAAAACGCATTCTGTTGAATGGCCCTGTAACACCAAAACAGGCGATCGCCTGGATGGTACAAACCTGTGATATTCTTGATTATCTTCACAACCAAGAACCTCCACTCATTCACCGTGATATCAAACCTGCTAATTTGATGGTTAAAGGTGCAAATAATAGTATTGTGGTCTTAGATTTTGGTGCTGTGAAGGAAATAGGCACACAACCAGGAACAAGAATTGGTGCTGAAGGTTATTGCGCTCCTGAACAAGAACGGGGACAACCCCTGACTCAATCAGATTTATATGCTATTGGCCCAACTTTAATTTTTTTATTAACTGGAGAAAATCCTCTAAAATTTTATCGTCAACGAGGACGCAGTTTTCGTTTTGATGTGAAAAGTATACCTACTATTAGTAGTCAATTAAAGCAGGTTATTGATTGTGTGACGGAACCTTTACCACGCGATCGCTATCATACAGCAAAAGAACTAACTCTGGCTTTAATCTCTGTCAGCAGTTAAAAGAATTTGATATCATGTCCAGGTTAATACTTACAGCATATTTCATTCAAATGAGGTACAACCATAATCAAACTTTTGTGGTGCGGGCATACTATGGCTAACGCCACGCTACGCAAACGACAAGCTCAGTACAAGTCTTGCCCGCAAAATGTGTACCTCATAGCTTCGCAAACTGCTGTATCATATTTGTTTAGGGTGGTAATTGGTAATTAATAATTTATATCGTAAGTAATTGGAAGAACTTGATATAAATCTAGCATATAACAACGACACAATTACACCTACCATGGCAACAAAGATAAAGTTTTATCTTTGCCAAAAATAGGCGTATTTGCGCCAAGCTGTCTTAGATATTGCTGGTCTAGTTTAGATGTTTAGTCATCGTCCCATTTTTCTACTGCTACTAAGTCGCTAATTGGATCTTGGGTGCTAAATCCAAAGTCTAGCAACTCTTGCTTCCAATGTTGCCATTCATCGCCATAAAGTAAGGCAATTTTCCAAATTTTATCATTGGGCTTGATAATATTGGATTCTATGAGTGATTGCACGTTACGCTGCAATTTCACCATTGGGTGAATTACTTGCTGAGTCATAACTTCGATGTATTTCAGATTTTTGTGTGTAAATGCTTGATTAAAACAGCTTTCCGTTGGCAATGATTACCTGTGCGTAGAGCAATTATGGTTAGGCAAGGCTAATTCTAACTTTTCCAGTATACCATAACTAACAACAGTAATTTGCTGAGGAATTCGGTTTTGTACGGTAATTACTACCACTAAAGGCTATTGATACTGATTTAGTTGTCGCAAGAACCGGTGAACAATATTTTAAACCTAGGGCTTGCTATGGTAACGCAAATAGAAAAAATTGGCATTAATTTCTCTGTGTTAATTTTGGGATTACTGTTTTGTTTGGAATATCCTTAATTTCCAAGTTTTTTATTTCTGCCAGGTAATTGCAAATTGCACATATTTACCTTTGCTCTTGCGTACTCTACATTAGAACATATATTTACAATAATGGCAAGTCTCCTGATCGGAAAATTTTGATCTAGGAATACGGACTCTATAGTTAAAAGGCTAAACACTAGGAATTACCTGCTCTTGACTTAGGGTAAGCAATGCGTTTATGATGAAATTGTTGCCACACATCTACAAAAATTTGGGCAATTTTTGGCATTTCTGCCTTAGTTAATCCTGAATCTATTAATTGTTCATCTTGCCATTTAGCATGGATAATATTGTTGAGCATATTTAATGCTTGTTCTGAAGTCGCGTCTTTAAGACTGCGTAGCGCTGCTTCACAAGAATCTGCTAACATAACGATTCCTGTTTCCCGTGATTGGGGGATAGGTCCATCATAACAAAAATCTGCTTTATCTACTATGATATGGGGATTTTTTTTAGCTATTTGCTGGGCTTGGTGATAAAAATAAGCGATCGCCATTGTCCCTTGATGTTCGGGAATAAAAGCCTGAATTGCTGTTGGCAAATTATGTTTTTTTGCCATTAATAACCCTTCAGTAACGTGCTTTTTAATTAGTTCAGCACTTTTCCAAGGATCTTTAATTTCTGTTTCATGTTTATTAGGATTTCCCATTTGATTTTCAATAAATCCCAAGGGATCGTGCATTTTACCAATATCATGATATAGAGTTCCTGCCCTAACTAATTCTACATTACATCTTAATTCTTTAGCGGCAGCTTCGGCGAGAGTAGCTACTAATAAAGTATGTTGAAAAGTTCCTGGGGTTTCTGTCGCTAGTCGCTTTAATAATGGACGATTAGGATTAGCTAATTCTGCTAATCTAATGGGAGTAATCAGATCAAATAGGGTTTCTAAATAAGCACTTAAACCTAAAGCTATAATACTCCAAGATAATCCAGAAACTGCAAATAAACCTGCTTCTTGGAAGATATACCAACCTGAACCAAATACTCCACCAGTGAATATTTTTAATAATAGATATATGCCTCCTTGAGTGAGGGCAGTAATTACACCTAATAAGGCTAATTCTTCACGCGATCGCAATCTATGGGCGATATAACTACTTAACATTCCCCCCACTGCACCAGCTAGTAGTAAAACATTACTTGTTTCTATACTAAATGGTAGTATTAATGACAATAATCCCACCACGGTTAAACCTACAGTTGGTCCATAAAAACTGCCTAATAATAAACCAATAGCACTCCAGGTCGTATAGGGTAAACCAATGGCTAAAACTCCGGGAACGGTCAGCGTTAGTAATAAAACTAATAAATAATCCCGTTGTCGTAAATAATTATGACTTTTTCTTTCTAACCAGACAAAAATTGAAATTGCTATAGTTACAACAACACCAATAATCATTAAACCTAACCAATTTATCTGCCGACCAATTAGGTTATAATGTGCTAATATCTGGAATGTTTTTGTGGTAATTTTGTCTCCTTTACTAACAATTACTTGTCCTTTTTTAGTGTGTAATATCACAGATGGTATTTCTCTAGCTGCTAATTCAGCTTTTTGTTGAGTTTTGGCTTTATCTTCGGTGAGATTTGGTTTTATGATCGCTAATAATACTTTTGTTACTAATGATTCAGCTTCACTAGGTACAGATAATCTTACCTGTAAAACAATAGCATTATTCACAATATTTTCTGGTAATCCTGGGGAGATCCCTTGAGCAAGAATTCTTTCAGCAATTTTACGAATTCTCATTTGTATTTTTAGCCAATCATTATCCGTTAAATTTAAAATTATAGGCTCTGTATAAATTGTATTTGCAGCTTGATTATCTAGGTATAATGCTTTATTAATGGCGTGATGATATCTTTGCCTCACTTGAGATATTTGGGTGATTAATTTAGAAAAATTAGCTGCTGATGTTGTAACTTGATAAAGTTCCATTTCTGATAATGCTTTCAGATATGCAGATTGATCATTCTGTTTACTATAACCAAGTAAAGGCATTGTTATATTATCCAAGTCATCAGATAATGGTAATGCTGGTAAATTGGACACACTAGGAATTTGTTTCCTGTTTTCTAAGGTTGGTTGTGATAATAAAAATTTTGCACTTTGTTTTTTTAAATTTTGTTGGCGATTATTTTCTAAATTTAGTTTGAGTTTTTGCCATTCTGAGTCAGCAACAGAGCGAAGATAATTTTGACTGGAAATTGATAAAACTGATGTATCAAAAAATGGAAAAATTCCAGCTATCTCTCGTAGTTGATTACTTGTATCTAAAATTGTTTCTAACTTTTGATTGATTTGATCATTGATTTTTTGATTAATCATCAAAATCGGCCGAGAATTATCTATAGCATCTTGTCGTTTCTGTTCTGTCTCTTGCTGATCTTCAATAGAATCTGTATAGGGGGCAATAAATGTCTGTAAAGCGATATGATCAACTTTAACTTTTGGTTGATTATAGAAGTCATGACCAATTACACTTGTGAGTGATAATATTGCCAAAACCAACATGATTAAGGAGCGTTTTTGATATAACCATCTCAAAATAATTTGATCAATACTACTGTGTTTCCTAGCTAATTTAGTAGTTGATTTTTCTCTAGTTCTTTGTTTACCTTGATGACTATTGGCTGATAAATACAAAAGGAAATTTTTGAAAAAATGTCTATGCAGTTTGTATTGGTGCTTTTCTTTACGAAATAGCACTTTATATTGTCGCTGCCATTGCTTGAATTGTTGGCTCAAGGACTGCAAAAATTGCTGCGTTTTCATCTTTCCTGCCGCGAAATACCTCAAATGTGGCTAATGCCTCCGGAATGCTACCGCTAATACCACCCAAGCTTTATAATAAGTTAGGTGGGGATAGCAGTTTGTACTTAAAACCATTCAGATTTAAATACAACCGTTTCCAAGTTTACTATAACGGTATGCACTTGAATGAGATCCCTGTTCCCTGCTATATAAATTTCTTATGTCAACGTCCACGGATAATATGAGGAGCAGCAAAGATAGTATATCTTGTCTCTAGAAATTCGCCAAAATCATCGCTCCAGTCATATACTCCAGCCCACATCCCTATCATTTTATCGGCTAATCTTAATATCTGGGTAAAACTCTCCAATCCCCATGCCCCAGAATTGCTAACTGAGGCTGAAATTTGCCAATTTACAGGTATACCCATTGTGCTATTATATGCACCTGACAATGCCCCAGCGATCGCACTGGTGATATTTTGATTGTAACCTCCATGATTTCGACTAGCTCGTAATACCGTCAGAGAAAAGTCTTCTAAGGTACTCAGAAAACAATAAACAGCCAAACCAATATTGCTTGTTAATTTTTCTGAACTACTCAATTCTCTGACTGCTATATCCAGACTCGCAGATGTTTTTAATAAATCATTAACTTTTATTAATTGTTCTGGTAGGTAAGTTGATGTTTCACCTAAGAAATTAATTGTTTCGGAGATGAGGGTAGAAGGGTTGAGTTTTTCGTTGAGAGATTGAGCGATCGCATATCCTATAATTAAACTGGCATCTCTTACTATTACCTCATCGGGACAATTGCATATTCTTTGCACTTCGAGAATATTAGCTCGCATTTTCTCAATATCATCATGAAAAAAAATCGCCACTGGTAACGTAGCGAGAATTATTTGTCCCCAAGAATCAATATTTGTTTCTAATTTAATCCCAGCTTGTTGTTGACGTTTTAACCAATCATCTATATCTAACTCACCCAAACTAATTAAACTTTCCGTCCCTAAAACCGCAATTTTACCCAAATTAAAACCGCTTGAGTGAGATAACCCCTCTCCTAAAAAAGCTCCTAGGAAAGCACCCCTCACCCGATGCAACAGAGAATAACGCATAATTTTTAATCAGTAATAGGTGATTGGTAGTAGGTAATTTCTATTACTTACTGTTTACTGTCACCTGTCACCTGTCAACTGAATTACTGCCTTAAATAGTAGACCAGTGCTTCCAAACCCAATATATAACTTTGAGCGCCAAAGCCACTGATTTGACCAATTACCACTGGTGCTATATAAGAATGATGGCGAAAATCTTCCCGACGATAAATATTACTTAGATGTACTTCAACAGTAGGTAAATTAACAGCAGCGATCGCATCTCGCAAAGCTACACTAGTATGAGTGTAAGCCCCAGCGTTAATCACAATTCCCTGATGTTTTCCTAATGCCCCATGAATAGCATCTACTAAAACCCCTTCATGATTTGACTGCACGGGCAACATTTCCGCTTTTAGTTCCGAGGCTTTGGACTCTAACAAACGGTTAATTTCTGCCAGAGTTAAAGAACCATAAACACCTGGCTCTCTGGTTCCTAGCAAATTCAGATTTGGGCCATGCAGTACAAGAATACTTAAAGCTGATAAATTCAACTCCCACACCTTCAGGATTTTAACGACGGCGCATAGAACGCTCATTGACAGGAATCGGAATCAGTTCCGGTTCCGGTTCAGCTTCAGGACCTAGCAGACTATCAATTAACTTTCGAGCTAATTCTTTCAGCTTTTCCAGCACCTTTTCTATATAATCCATTAAACTGACCGCTCCTGGGATAGTACCTCAATTTTATTTAACAGGGTCGCAGAAACTGGCGTATTATCGCACATTTAGCCTTTAATAAGGTTGACACATTTCCATAAGTATGGTAATGGATACTAGGAAATTCTGATTTTGTGTTTTCCCTTACTTATTAGATTATCATATCCATCGTGAGTAATGGGTAATTGATGATCAGGAATAGGCAAAAAAGAATAGTCAACAGTCAACGGTCAACAATCAACAGTCAACCGTCAACGGTTTCTCTAACTTGCCGCGTCTGTCTTTTTCGCTCTACCTTTTGTGGATTTAGTTGTAGTAGCTGATTTAGTGGTTTTGCGTGCAGCAGATTTTGTAGTAGATGCTTTAGCTGACAGTAATTCAACCGCTGTAGATATGGTGATATTTTCTACTGATTCACCTTCGGGAATACTCACATTCGTTTTCCCGTGTTTGATGTAAGGGCCATAGGGTCCATCATAAATATTAATTGGTGAATCATCTTCTGGATGTGTCCCCAATTCCCGTAAGGCTGCTTTAGACTTACTTTTAGCAGCAGTACGTCCTTTTTTGGGTTCTGCTAGTAATTCTAATGCACGATTGAGAGAAATTGTCAATACATCATCTGTTGATTTTAGAGAACGGTAGTCTTTGCCCTCCTTGCCTTGGTCATGGACAACATAGGGTCCAAACCGTCCCAAACTAGCTTGGATTTTTCCACCTGTTTCTGGATGAGTTCCTAAAGCACGGGGGAGGGACAATAAACCAACAGCCATTTCTAAGGTGATGGTTTCTGGTGTCACACCTTTGAGTAAAGAAGCTTGTTTGGGTTTAGGATTTTCCTCAGTTTTATCGCCCAATTGGACATAGGGCCCATAAGTCCCAAGTTTTATATAAATTGGTTCTCCAGTTTCAGGATGACGACCAAGTTGGTCAGGTCCAACGGTTTTTTGTTTGAGGAGAACTTCAACTTGTTTAGGGTTAAGGTCTGCCGGGGTGAGATTTTTCGGAATAGAAGCTGTAACTACATCCTCACCATTAGCAACTTCGATGTAGGGTCCATATTTACCAATACGGACTTTAGCATCTAAATTTTCTAGTTCTACAGTTCTAGCTTTGCCGGCATCAATTTCGGTTTCCCGTTCCCTCACCAAAGTTTCTAAACCCTGTTCACCAAGATAAAATTTCTTCAAGTAAGGTAGCCATTGCGCTTCACCTGTGGAAATTTCATCCAAGGTTTGCTCCATTTTGGAAGTAAAACTGGGATCAACAATATCTGGAAAATGTTTTTCTAGTAAGTCAGTGACAGCAAAAGCCGTGAAAGTAGGAATTAGGGCATTATTCACCAATTGAGCATAATCTTTATCAATGATTGTGCCAATGATACTTGCGTAGGTACTAGGACGGCCAATACCTTCACTTTCTAAGGTTTTTACCAGAGTTGCTTCAGTGTAACGGGCGGGAGGTTGGGTTTCATGGCCTACGGTTTCCAGTTCATGACATTGAGGATGATCACCAACTTTCAGAGTAGGTAGAATTATTTCTTGATCTTCTAAAGCGGCATCAGGATCATCCGAACCTTCGACATAGGCGCGGAGGTAGCCAGGAAAATCTATGCGCTTACCAGAGGAGCGAAAACCAGCATCTTCAACTTGGATTTGCACAGTAACTTGAGTTTGGCGGGAGTCAGCCATTTGTGAGGCAACAGTGCGCTTCCAAATCAAATCATAGACAGAAAATTCCCGTCCACCTAAACCGGTTTCTTGGGGTGTGCGGAAACTGCTACCAGCAGGACGAATGGCTTCGTGGGCTTCCTGCGCGCCTTTAGATTTGGTGGTGTATTGTCGCGGTTGGGGACTGAGGTATTGTTTCCCGTATTTTTGTTCTACACAAGCGCGGGCGGCGGATATCGCTTGATCAGACAAATGTACTGAATCTGTCCGCATATAGGTGATATACCCTTGCTCATACAAACTCTGTGCCACCCGCATGGTATCCCGTGCCGACAAGCGCAATTTTCGGTTAGATTCTTGCTGGAGGGTAGAAGTCGTAAACGGTGGTGCTGGTTTGCGAGTCACCGGACGTTCTTCCATTTCCCTCACTGTCCAAGTTTTCCCTTCTAGGAGTGCTTTCAGGGCTGCGGCTTGTTCCTCATTCAGTAATACGACATTGCGACCTGCGGTAATTCCGCCGGTTGTGGGATCAAAATCGCTGCCTGTGGCAACTTTAGTACCACCAAGGGTGACTAGAACGGCGGTAAAAGGACTTTTTTCCTGTTCTAGACTAGCTTTTAAATCCCAATATGTACCTTCATGGAAAGCCCGGCGTTGGCGTTCCCTAGTTACTAATAAGCGTACTGCCACAGATTGTACTCGCCCAGCGGATAAGCCCCAAGCAATTTTTTTCCATAGTAATGGAGATAGGGTATATCCTACTAATCTATCTAAAATCCGCCGAGTTTCTTGGGCGCGAACTAACTGCTCATCAATGTTACGACAATCTTGCAAAGCCCTTTGAATGGCTTCTTGGGTAATTTCATGAAATACCATGCGCTTTGTTGGCACTTTGGGTTTGAGCAATTGGTATAAATGCCAACTAATGCTTTCACCTTCCCGGTCTTCGTCAGTTGCCAAAATCAGTTCAGTTACGCCTTTGAGGGCTTCTTTAAGCTGAGTGACAATTTTCTTTTTATCTTTAGGAACTACATAAACCGGTTCAAAGTCGGCTTCTACATTGACCCCAAGCTGCGCCCATTTTTCCCCTTTAACAGCGGCGGGAATTTCACTGGCCGACTGGGGGAGGTCACGAACATGACCCATGGAAGCTTCTACCCGATAGTCTTTTGGTAGGTAGTTGCGGATGGTACGAGCTTTTGTTGGAGATTCGACGATGACGAGAGTTGACATGGAAATTTAAAAAAAAGAATAGCTATCAAGCTAAACAGTCAAGTTGGAGTAATTTTTGCGAAATGTCAAGATAATATATCGCGCCTAACCAGTGATTTTATCCTGACACAAACTGCCCAAAAGCGGGAAAATTCTCTCAACTTCAGGTACAGTGATTCTTTTGAGAATGCTAGATGCAACTTTTAAGAATCAATTGTCCATTGTCCATTATTTTCATTTTTAACCTATCTAGAGCATATTTGGCGAGTATAGTTTTTGACACTTCCCGGTCTAAAAACTTACCGTGTACAGTCTAATCAAGTTGCCTAATAGGGTTTTGATGCCTTAGGGGGCTAAATAATCATAAAACGAAGACAGATAAAACTTGTCTATACACCGTAGCCTTATTAAGGGAGAGGGGAATCTACAAGTGTTGGATACCACAGAAACAAGTCTTCAGACATCCTCTAACTAGTCTCATAGATATAAATATAGGGGTTGACACTTGTAAGTATTTGTGTCAATGTTGCTCGTATATAATGTTTGACTAAAAAGTGTTACAAATTGTGACACATCCTATTGCTTTCAAATATCATTTTAATCCCAATAATTAATTAAGTCATGAATACTATACTTGACTCTGCTCTGATGCTGACATATAACCAACTGATCGCGTTTTCTGGTTTAGGCAATTTCTGGCAGGTTTTCAATACCGCTTTTGGTACACAATACAACCGTAGTTTTGCGGAAATTTTGCATTTACAGTGGCAATCTGGTGATTTTAGTCAGCTTCCGCAAATTGAAATTCTTGATAGTAGCATTCTTGGCGGTGCTAATGGGGCTTATGCCAGTAGCACAAATAAGATTTATTGAAAACCTGACTCTGACAGGAACAACTGCAATTAACGGTACAGGTAACGCAGGTAATAATGTCATTACGGGTAACAGTGGTAATAACGTCCTTACTGGTGGAGCGGGTAATGATACCCTCATTGGTGGTTTAGGTGACGATACTTACATTGTTGATACTACAACTGACACCATTACAGAAAATGACAATGAAGGCACAGATACTATTGAATCTAGTGTTACCTTGAGTCTAGATACTCTGTCAAATATTGAGAACCTGACCCTGACAGGAACAGCCGCAATTAACGGTACAGGTAACGCAGGTAATAACATCCTTACAGGTAACAGTGCCAATAACACCCTCTCAGGTCTTGATGGCAATGACACTTATTCTTTTGTAGCTAATAGTGCTTTGGGAACTGACACAATTACAGAAACGGCAACAGGGGGAACTGATACTATTGATTTTACGGGAACAATTGCTGCTGTGAATGTAAATTTAGGTATCACTACATCACAAACCGTTAATAGCAATCTCAAACTCATCCTTTCTGCCAATAATGTCATTGAAAATGCTACAGGTGGCACGGCTAATGACCGTCTCACGGGTAATACACTGAATAATACCTTAAAGGGCGGTGATGGCAATGACCAACTCCAGGGCTTAGGAGGGGATGATAGCCTTTGGGGAGGAGTAAGTAATGATATTCTCAACGGTGGAATCGGTGATGATAGCCTCTGCGGAGGACTTGGTGATGATATTTTGACGGGAGGACTCGGTAGTGATAAATATCTTTTCCAAAGCGATAGTGTCTTTGCTACCAGTTTAGGCGTTGATTACATTAGTGACTTTGACACGGGACTAGACCAAATTGTATTAAGTAAAACTACTTTCAACGCCATTTCTAATCTTGTAGAAGAGGCTTTCACTGACTTTGCAGTAGTTACTGGTGATGAATTTGTAGACGCTAGTAATGCTCGGATTGTCTTTAGTCAAGATACGGGAAGTCTGTTCTATAATCAAGACGGAAACGTTTTGGGTGTAACAACGGTATTTGAGTTTGCCCGTTTAGGTAATCCTAATATCACCCTCACTAGTAGTGATTTCAGTTTGATTGCTTAGTTTGTTACTTGTTGCTATAGCTATCGGATTTGATTTTGGCAATATACATAGGGTGCGTTACGCTGTCGCTAACACACCCTACAATACTACAATTGATTATGTCCATAAATGATCAATTGATCTAGTGAATTAGAGGATCTTATTTCTTCATCTGAAATTATGACACATTAACAATACTTACCCAGCATACTACCTAAAAGTTGTAAATCAATCGGTTTAGAAATATAGTCATTGAAACCAGCCGCTAAACAAGTTTCTCGATCTCCTTTCATTGCCATTGCCGTTTGGGCAATAATCGGTATGTGTTGATATTCGTCCTTTTCTCGTAATTCTTGCACTAAATTTAGCCCATTGGCATCAGGTAAACTCACATCCATGAGAATGATTGCTGGATTAGTTTCTTGAAGATTAGTCCACATTTCTCTTTCATTTTTTACCCAGGTTACCTGATATCCTAATTTCCTTAAATAAATGCTGATTAATTCCCCATTGGCAAAATCATCTTCCACCAGCAAAATTAAAGATGAAGAAATCAGACTGTGATGATGACAAGGATGACCGACTGCTTCTAAATCATTCTCTGCTGTTGTTTCTATAGCTGTTAAAACCTTTCCTGTCGGTTTGAGAGGTAATAGAATACTAAAACGAGAACCTTGATTAACTAACGATTCTAACTCTAAATAACCACCATGAATTTCTGCGAGTTTTTGAGTTACTACTAATCCCAAACCCGTACCTTCATCAGGATTAACTGCCGGGTTAACTACTTGACTATAAGGTTGAAATAGGAGAGCCTGATCTTCAGCAGAGATACCAGTACCAGTATCCCAAATTGTAAAGCGCAAAAATTCATCTTCACTAGAAACCTTTAATCCTACAGTACCTTTAGTGGTAAATTTAATAGCATTAAAAAGCAAATTCAATAGCATTTGTTTGAGCCGCAAAGGGTCAGCGATCACATTTTTAATATCTGGTGCTATTTCTAAACGTAGTATTAAACCTTTATTGGCGGCTTTCTCTTTCACCAAAGCTAAAATATTCCGACACAAGGTAGAAATTTCCACAATTTCCCATTGTACTTCTAGTTGATTGGCTTCAATTTTTGACAGATCCAAAATATCATTAATTAATCCCAGTAAATGCTTACCACTAGATTGAATAATATTTAAATACTCTTGATGACGGGCTTTATCTGGTTCATAACCCTGTGCTAAAAGTAAATGGGTAAAACCAATTATTGAACTTAGCGGTGTGCGAATTTCGTGACTGGTATTAGCTAAAAACTGATTTTTAAGCTGATTAGTTTCTTCTAAATCCTGATTAACTTGAGCTAATTGTTGATAATATTGTTGACAAGATTGTATTTTTGCCAATTCTGCCAATGCAGTACGACAATGTTCTATAGTTTTTTTGATTAATTGCAGTTTCAGAGGGGCAAAGGCATCTTTAAATAATTTAGAATCGGCTGGAAAACTGCTAGTATTGATGATCAACCATCCTTTTTTCCCCTGAGCATTCTTAAATAAATGCCAAGCACCTTGCTGAGTCTCCATTTGCTGTAAATCTTGAAGCTGAATAGATTTATGCAATCTGAGAATTAGCTTCTTTCCCGTGGAGGGTATACTCTCAATATTAGGAGTGAACGATAAATTTGAGATATGAGAAATTTGACCAATGGTTTGTTCTGGTTCAAATAGGGCAACAGCTACGATACACTGGGTAAACGCAATCAGACTATCACTTAAAGCTTTGTGAAGTTCGTTAACTACTATTTCCAGAATATCAGATTCCGTGGGTATTGCTAAGGAAGTTGTAGTAGCCAGGGAAATTAGATAATCTTTAAGGCGAATCTGTAATTGATTGAGGCTACTTTCTAACCACAATTGATACCGCAGATGTTCAATTGTTGTCAAAAGTGGCTTTCCGTCTATTTGTAAGTTTCGTTCTGGTAAACTGGAAGACTGCTGCATGGTCAACTAGACCGATGAAAAAACATTCTGCTCACAAATAAAAATGTAAACAGTATTTATGTATATTAACCTACAAATGCAATTTATATATAACCCATTACTAATAGTGCTGAATGTGACGAAGATCCCAAGGATGATGGAATACAACCACTGACTAGCCATTTTGTCAATAGCAACTACCTAACTTTACAATGAATTCACAGTAACTTCATAATTTATGGATATACAACTGTTTGCTCAATTAATTATCAATGGTATTGCTGTAGGTAGCATTATTGCCCTAGCAGCAGTTGGACTGACTTTAACCTATGGAATTTTGCGGTTATCTAATTTTGCTCACGGTGATTTTCTCACATTGGGAGCTTATCTCACCCTCATGATTAATGGTATGGGTGTCAATATTTGGCTATCAATGATCGTGGCTGCTGTCGGAACAGTAGGGGTAATGTTACTGGCAGAAAAACTGCTATGGTCGAAAATGCGGTCTATTCGTGCTACCTCAACAACATTGATCATTATTTCTATCGGGTTAGCGTTATTCCTTCGCAATGGGATTATTTTTATCTGGGGAGGTAAAAACCAAAACTATAATCTGCCTGTGATACCCGCTTTAGAATTTGAGACATTAAAAATACCCCAAAATCAATTATTGGTATTGGGATTAGCTATTTTAGCTATTTTATCCCTTCACTACCTGCTGCAAAATACTAAAATTGGCAAAGGGATGCGGGCAGTAGCTGATGATTTAGATTTAGCGCGAGTTTCTGGTATTAATGTTGATAGAATAATTCTCTGGACTTGGATAATTGCCGGGGTATTTACTTCATTAGGTGGCAGTATGTACGGGCTAATTACCGCAGTGCGCCCGAATATGGGCTGGTTTTTGATTTTACCCTTATTTGCTTCAGTGATTTTGGGAGGTATTGGTAATCCCTACGGAGCGATCGCTGCCGCCTTTATTATTGGTATTGCCCAGGAAATTAGTACGCCTTGGCTTGGTTCACAGTATAAACAGGGTGTAGCCCTACTAATCATGATTTTGGTGCTGCTTATTCGCCCCAAGGGTTTATTTAAAGGCACAATTTAAGCAGCACCAGTCTACTTCTAACTATTCAATGATGTGGAAGTAGTAAGCTGCTACCAAAAAGTTCACAGCCAAAAGTAACAATGCCCAACCAGTACGGAAAGCGTAGGAAGGTTTAACTTCCGGTTTGCTTTTAGCAGTCATAAGTCGTTCTCCTAATTACGTGACTTTTTAAGAAATAGCAAACTGCTATATAAAACCTAGACAAAGCTAGACTTTACTTTCTACTTCAACGGGAGCATGGAAGCAGTTATCCCTCCATAGACTTGCACGCTGTAGCCCAACGCACTCTTTCTAAAGTTAAGATTTACAAGAAAGACTACCGCTATCATTGCTTGGTTTTCGCGTCGGCAATAGTCTTAATTCAATACTTGATATCGTAGCATTATATATCAAGTGGGCGAGGCAATAGGCAATAGTCAACAGTCAACCCCGGCATGATAGGAACTGCGAACCAGGGGACCAGAACGAACATGATTAAATCCCATGTCCTTGGCTATATTACCGAGTTCTGTAAATTCCTCTGGTGTCCAATATTTTTGGACGGGGAGATGATCTAAAGAAGGGCGCATATATTGACCAATGGTGAGGCGATCGCATTTTACAGATCGCAAATCCGCCATTGTCTCTATTAATTCCTCCATAGTTTCCCCATGTCCCACCATCACACCTGACTTAGTAGGAATCTGATCATTAAATTCTTTCACTGCTGCTAAGACAGCTAAGGATCGGTCATATTTCGCTCCACGACGCACAGGTGGAGTTAACCTGCGTACCGTTTCCACATTATGATTAAAACAAGCTGGTTGCGCCTTAATAATCAACTCTATACTGTGGCGTTGACTTTCTACACCTCCAGACCCCCAAAAATCCGGTGTCAGCACTTCAATTTCCGTTTCTGGGTTGAGGTGGCGAATAGTTTCCATAGTTTTGATAAAATGACTCGCACCCCCATCAGCTAAGTCATCACGGGCAACAGAAGTTAATACCACATAGCGCAGTCCTAAAAGCTGAACTGATTCTGCCACCTTTTGAGGTTCTGACTCATCCAAAATCATGGGCGCATGACCTTTATCTACTTGACAAAAAGCACAAGCGCGGGTACAAATTGAACCCATTAATAAAAAAGTGGCAGTTTTTTGGGCATAGCATTCACCCCGATTAGGACAACGCCCTTCTTCGCAAATTGTGTGAATTTGCCTTTGCTTAATGATACGTTGGACAGTAGAAATTTCACTGGCTTTGCCAATGGGGCGACGCAACCAGCTAGGCATATTCATAATCTCTGACTTGATATCAACTTTTTGTGGAGAATTCATAAAGTTTTGATTTTTACACACAGTATTATTGCTGATAATAAAGTATTATTGAAACTGGGATGAGAGCAATTATTGCTTCAGTTTCCAATTTCAATATTTCCAGCAAGTCCAAAATCTTAACCCATGTATTATAATACATTTGAACCATAAGTAAATCTATCAAATCACCCATTGCCAATGTCGGCTAATTTACCGGATGCGGTTATGATTAAAAATCATCATTAAGTATCTGGTGAAAATTATCGTAGGTTGATGGTTTTACTAATGCTTGAACCATAAGTCACCTCCATCTTTAGCTACTATTGTTTTAGCTTGAAGTTGTTCTAAGTTTATGATTATTAACATTTGTATTCAGTGATTTCACTCATTGTTAATGCACCGCCGGATCTGCTTTGATATTATCAGGGTTTATTAATATATAAAAAATGCTGGCTAGAGTCTGGAGTGCATCTATTATCGGGATCGACGCGGTTAAAGTCGGTGTGGAAGTTGATGTTTCCGGTGGCTTACCGGGAATTGTAATTTTAGGTTTACCTGATTCCGCAATTCAAGAATCTAAAGAACGGGTAAAAGCAACATTGAAAAATGCCGGTTTTGCTTTTCCTATGCGAAAGATCGTAATTAACCTCACCCCCGCAGATTTAAGGAAAGAAGGCCCCGCTTTTGATTTACCAATTAGTGTGGGGATTTTAGCCGCTTCTGAACAGGTCAATCCTGATTTATTAGGCGATTTTTTATTTTTAGGTGAAGTTTCTTTAGATGGTAGTTTGCGTCCTGTTGCGGGTGTTTTACCCATTGCTGCAACTGCTCAAAAAATGGGAATTTCTGGTTTAGTTGTTCCTATTGATAATGCTCAAGAAGCTGCGGTTGTTGAAGGATTAGATGTTTATAGTTGTAATAATATTTCTGATGTAGTGGATTTATTAAATAATCCTAGCAAATATAAACCTGTTAAATTAAATAAAACCGCAGAAACTTTATCAGGAAAATCTTTACATTTAGCAGATTTGCAAGATGTTAAAGGACAATCTCATGCACGTCGAGCTTTGGAAATCGCTGCTGCCGGAGGACACAATTTAATTTTTGTCGGTCCCCCTGGTAGTGGTAAAACAATGTTAGCAAGACGTTTACCGGGTATTTTACCACCGTTGGAATTTTCGGAATCTTTAGAAGTTACTCGCATTCATTCTGTTGCTGGTTTATTAAAAAATCGTGGTTCATTAGTTAGAGAAAGACCTTTTCGTAGTCCCCATCATTCCGCATCAGGTCCTTCTTTAGTTGGTGGAGGTAGTTTTCCCCGTCCTGGTGAAATTTCTTTATCTCATCGAGGAATTTTATTTCTGGATGAATTAACGGAATTTAAAAGAGATGTTTTAGAGTTTTTACGTCAACCTTTAGAAGATGGTTATGTTACCATTTCTCGTACTCGTCAATCTGTCGTTTTTCCCGCACAATTTACATTAGTAGCTTCTACAAATCCCTGTCCTTGTGGTTATTATGGTGATACAATTCAAGGATGCACCTGCTCACCTAGACAAAGAGAGCAATATTGGGCAAAATTATCAGGACCATTGATGGATAGAATTGATTTACAAGTAGCGGTAAATCGCCTAAAACCAGAGGAAATTACTCAAACATCCACAACAGGAGAACCATCAAAATTTGTCCGGGAAAGGGTGCAAAAAGCGCGGGATATTGCCACAAATCGGTTTCAATCAGAAAATAATCTGCGTTGTAATGCTCAAATGCAAAGTCGTCATTTACAAAAATGGTGTAATTTAGATGATCCAAGTCGCAATTTATTAGAAGCAGCAATTAGAAAATTAGGGTTATCCGCAAGAGCGAGCGATCGCATTCTCAAAGTAGCACGAACTATAGCAGATTTAACTGGAGATGAAAATCTTAAACCCCAGCACGTAGCAGAAGCAATTCAATATCGCACAATTGATAGAATGCAGTGATTAGTAATTGGTGATTCTAAAAAAATCTTTACGTCTATATTCAGGAGTATGTAATTTGGTGCTAATTATGACAAATAAACACTTATATCATATTGATTTTGGATGGGAAGATTTAGGTTCACCATCTCCCACAATTGCATTATTATCAGGTGATCCGCAACGGGCTAATTTCATCGCCCAAACCTATTTACATGATGTACGGATATTATCAGAAAATCGTGGACTCCATAGCTATTTGGGATATTTACCCAATGGTAAACCAGTTTTATCTGCTACTAGCGGTATGGGTGCGCCTTCTTTAAGTATTGTAGTTAATGAATTGGTACAAGTAGGGATACAAAAAATCATTCGCATTGGTACTTGTGGTTCAATTCAACCTCATATACCTGTTGGGAGTATTGTTATTAGTAGTGCAGCTTTATGTCGTCAAGGTGCTGCAAATGATATTGCACCTGTAGAATATCCAGCAGCAGCAGATCCGTTTTTAACTGTGGCTTTAGTCAATGCTGCACAAGAATTAAAAATTGAACATTATTTAGGAATTACCGCTTCCGTTGACACTTTTTATGAAGGACAAGAACGGACAAATTCAGCTAATTCTCATTTAATACGTAAACTAGAAGGAATTACTGAAGAATATCGCCAATTAAATATTTTGAATTATGAAATGGAAGCGGGTACACTATTTAAAATGGCAGGAGTTTATGGTTTTGCTGCTGCTGCCGTTTGTGGTGTAGTTGCTCAACGGACTGTATCTGAAAATGTCATTTCTACAAGTAAAGATATGGCGATAAATAATGCAATTATCACGGCTATCCACGCAGCTACAAATGTAAAAAATATGTAAGTATTCAGCCATAGCGCTCGTTTATACCCAGATCCCCGACTTCTTTTATTAATTGTGTCCATCAATGATAAATTGCTCACAGAAGTCGGGGATCTTTTTACCTCACCTGAATTCTTACAAAAATATTGAGATAAAACTACATCAGTCATACCCTGGAGTTTAGACTAATTTGCCCTCCTAATCCGCCAAAGTCTCTCTAGGCAAGGCTTTAAGGGTTTCCAAGTTATTTTACGTCTTCTAAGTCATAAACCTTATACAGCAAGGGATTGAGCCTACAAGAAAAGATTTAGTGTAAGCTCCAATCATACCATTTCTTTGCAAAGTTGCATATAGTTTACCCCCCGGCTTCGCCCTCCTCCCTTACTAAGGGGTGACTACAGGGGGTTCTGATTATGTGCAATTCTTGGCCGTCGTCCTATGGCATGGCCTCCCGGTTGATCAGCATAAGGCACAGAAACTAGATTTCTGTGCCTCTCCACACATTAGAAAAACTGATAACTGCTATAACCAATACTTTAGTTAAATAACTTTACAAATAGAAATATTTTGCTTAATATAAGTTCATAAGGTAGAAACACCTACCGAAACATACATAACTCAAACGCAATCATAAACACATGACCACCACCTTACAACAGCGCCAAAGCGCCAACGTATGGGATCGCTTTTGCGAATTCATCACCAGCACAGACAACCGCATCTATATTGGTTGGTTCGGCGTACTGATGATCCCTACTCTTCTCTCTGCTATCGCTTGCTTCGCCATTGCATTCGTAGCTGCTCCTCCCGTTGACATTGACGGTATCCGTGAACCAGTTGCAGGTTCATTACTCTACGGAAACAACATCATTTCCGGTGCAGTAGTTCCTTCCTCCAAC
>NZ_PGEM01000088.1 GCF_002934005.1 Cuspidothrix issatschenkoi CHARLIE-1
AACTTTTTCAGCAACCCCTATTTAATACATCAACCATAACTTTTCAAACACCCTCTTACAGCAGATTGCAGATTAAAGAGGTAAAGGATCTAAATTCAAACCCAGACAGCAAGCCAGTTTTACTTCTGACTCCTGAATTCTGCTATATACTCTCAATCAATAAATGGACAATTAATTTTCTATGATAACTTGATAACTAAGGTGTTTCTAGAAATGTTTGCACTTTACCATCAGGATTAAGAACAACTCGAATTCTCAGATTTTGTCCAGATTGATTAGTAGAAACAAATGGTTTACCAATTTGGGGAAGACCACTAGTATCAATATATTCTCTAGCTGCTTGATTTAAAGGTAAAATTCTTTCAATTGTGCCATCAGCACCCAACATTAAACTATATTCTAAAGCTTGGGAAAGACCAGTTGGTGGTTGCCAGCGCTTATTCAGGTATTCTCTAGCTTCTGCAATTTGAGGTGTATCAAATAGAGTTTTATTATTAACTGGTGTAGATGAAGAACTTTTAGTTGCGGATCTTAATCTTCTGACTAAATTATCTTTTTTTTCTTGTGGAGATAGTTGGGGTGATTCCGCTTGTGCTTGTTGTAATTCGGTGTTAGATATTGCTGACTGAGTATCAGTATTATTGCTAATTAGGTTTTTGGGAATAGTGGTAATAGACTGATTATCTGTATAAATACTAGGTGAAGTGTTATTATTATTGGTTGGCAATTTTTGAGAGGTAGCGGCATTAATGGGATTTTCAGGTATAATCCTGGGAGAATTGCGTCTTGTTTGGGTAACACTACTAGTATCAATTTTTGGTACTATAGGTGGGAGGGAAAATTGGGGAGTAATAGGATAGGTGGAAGCATTAGGGGTGATAGCAGCAGCTTGGGGTGATGTGGGTGAAACAGAAAGAATGGGATTGGGAAAAGCTAATGAGGAGGATGGGGTACTCAAGTTAGCTAATGGTGGTGTTAGTGTTGATTGAGGTGTAGCTAAATTTACTGTAGATGAGGGCGGTAAATTATCTTTTGGGACTGAGGGACTAGTCTTTTGAGCAACTTGAGACCTATTTTGTTGAAAATTTGTAGCATATTGCCAGGTGAATGGAGTTAAACCTGCGGCTATGACTAAAATGGCTGCTATAGGGGCCCATCGGGGTAAAGAAGTGGGAGCAGCATCATAGCTGGGTGTGGGTAAGGCTAACATATCAGATGAGTATTCATCTAAAGCCGTTGCTAAATCAAATAATTGCAGTAAAGTCAATTCAATGACTTGTCCAGATGTTTGGTTAGCAAGATAACCCAGATGGAGTTCATGAGTTAAATTACTACTCGGTTCTAAATAAACTTTAGCAGAAGAAAATGGATTGGGAGCAGGTGATATAGTTGGATTAGGTAAAACAGATGTGGGAGTATCTTGTGCTTCCCGTTCTGATGGCGTTGGAGAATTATTTGTGTCCAATAAATTAATACTAAAATCTTCTGCGGATTGTTGCAGAAGTTCTTGAACATAAGTAGTAACGATATTACATAAAAATTGTAGTTGTTGCTGATCGCCTTGAATCATTATCTTACGGTCTTCTGATAGTCGGGGATCATCAAATTGGAGGCGAAATTGGAGATTTTTAATGATATTTTTATCTGCCCAATTGGAGAGGGGTGAGTTTTCCGCCCATATTTCTAGTGTGCAAGTGGGGGGAGTATAGCGACGAATAACAGAATTGGATAAAGACATAACAGAAATTGCAAAGAGGATGGGAAATTTTAGATTTTAGATTGTGAATGAAAATCGAAAATCGAAAATCGAAAATTATTTTGTGGAAATATCTATTAGCGCTAACCACAAGCGACGGTGGCCACCTGGGGCACTATAAAAGAGTAAATTTATTAACAGCTTGAGGGACAGACGGGTAAGTAAATCTGTTGAGGTTGTTTCTTCCTCTGCCATGCGTTCTTGGTAGGTGTTGCAAAAACCATCTATATAATCTCCCAACAAGGCAGTTTGGTGAGGTTGTTGGTTATTTGCGGTTAATTGTTCTAATAACCCTACAGCCCGGCGAATTAATTCTTGGTGTTGTTTGGCAAGATAGCAGATAATCAGAACTAGCGATCGCGCTTCTTCCACATCGAGCTTTTTCCTTCCTCCTTGGCCTTTACGCAGGGGGTTTGATTGCCGCAATCGCCATAGGGCTACCCGATCTGGTATTTTAGACTCTAAATTTAGACTTACTGCCGCCGATAACATGGCCTCTGAACCAATGCCAGTCAGGATTTCGAGAGCTAATAGCACCAAGTCCAGTTGAGTTTTGATATTTTCCCATTGAATAATATTGGCATCTGGGAGTGAACTTAAATCCTCCCACGGGGATTTTGTTATAGCTGGATTAGCGGTTGATTGCATAGCTTATACCATAGATGATGAAGCTCAAAGAAGCAGGGAGTAGGGGAGCAGGGGGGAAATATATTGTTCTTTTTCCTCCTGCCTTCTGCATCCTGCCTTCTGCCTCTTGCCTTTAAATATGAGCAATAGTGACTCCACTGCCGCCATCAGTTTGTTCTGCCGGTTCATAGTGGGTAACTCTGGGATGTTGTTTCAAAAAGGCATGGACACCTTGCTTTAGTTTACCAGTACCGTATCCATGAATGATCCAAACTGGGCCAGTAGCTTCAGAAATAGCTTTGTCTAAGATATATTCGGCATCAGCTACTCGTTTTCCGCGCAAATCTACAGTATTTTTAGAGGTGCGAATAGCTGGGACTGGAGGAGGTGCAACTACGGCTAGGGCTGGTTTCGATTTAATGGTTGGTTCTGGTTTTTGTCCATCTAGTGATTCTATATCTTGCAGTGGTATGGACATTTTCATAATCCCAAAACGCACAGTCAGATCACCGTCAGCATCAGCAATTGTGATAACTTCGGCTGTTTGTCCTAGTTTAGGAATTCGCACGCGATCGCCTATTTTGGGCATAAACCCAGGTTTGGGCTTAGGTGGGGATGCTGGCTGATATTTTTCGGCAATTTGATTGATGGCTGTGGTAGCTTTTTGGGCATCTTGGGCGTTAGGTGTGCCTTTTTGCAGACTGCGGATGACTTGGGCAATTTCGCCTTTAGCTTGGCTAATTGCTTGTTGAACTGCTATTTCTTGGGAAAGACGTAAATCTTTTTCTCTAGTTTCTAAAGCGGTGGCTTTGGCGGAAACTTCTTTATATAAACGTTCGGCTTGTCGTAGTAAATTTTGAGCTTGGGCGGCTTTTGTTTCCTGGTTACGGCGTTGGGCTTCTAAACCGGCAATGACTTGATTTACTTCGTCTGTGGCTTCTCCCACTTGGGTTTTTGCCTCTGCTACTACTTCGGGTTTTAAACCTAAACGCAACGCAATACTCAAAGCGTTAGAACGTCCAGGAATTCCCCATAACAGACGGTAAGTAGGGGAAAGAGTTGTTTCGTCAAATTCTACGGAAGCATTTTCAAAGCGGATATCTTCATATTTTAAAGCTTTGAGTTCGCCAAAGTGTGTACTCGCCATAGTTAGCTGGGTATGGTTGGCGAGATATTTGAGTAAGGCGATCGCCAATGCACTCCCCTCCGCCGGATCTGTCCCCGCCCCTACTTCATCCAGTAAAACTAGGGCTTGGTAATTGTTGACTGTTGATGGTTGTACGGGCGAACGGCCGTTCGCCCCTACTGCTTCCCTGCTCCCCTGCCCCTCTGCTCCCTCATCAATGGCTTCTAAAACTCGACTAATACGGCGAATATGCCCAGAAAAGGTAGATAAACTCTGTTGTAGGGATTGTTCATCGCCGATATCGGCTAAAACTTGGGCAAACCAAGGCATTTCTACCGGTTCACGGGCGGGAACAAACAAGCCCACTTTGGCCATGATGGCTGCTAATCCCAAGGTTTTTAAAGTGACAGTTTTTCCCCCTGTATTGGGTCCAGTAATTGTGACTACCCGAATTTGGGGACTGATCAATAAATCTACCGGGACAACGGGATTTCCTTGTTCGTGCTGCTGTTGCCAGACTAACAACGGATGACGCAGATTTCGCAAGGTAATAATTTCATTGTCTTCCCGATTGATAAAACGGGGAGGGTTAGCACCGATCCACAGACTATAACGGGCTTTGGCCACTGCTAAATCTAAGGTTGTGACAATGACTAATAACCTTTCTAAATCTGGTGTAACTGCGGTGACTTGTTCCGTTAATTGACGGCGAATGGCTTCGGTTTCGGTTTGTTCTTTTCTAATGACTTGACGCAATTGATTACCCATTGGCACGATACTGTTAGGCTCGATATAAAGGGTTGCGCCACTGGTGGAGGTATCATGAACAATACCAGGAATTGCGTCCTTTTGAGGGGCTTTAACAGGGATAACGTAGCGATCACCTCTTTGGGTAATTAACTGTTCTTGAACTGCGCCCGATTTGGCTTGGATGATATTTTGGAGTTTTTGGGTAATTTGGCTGCGAATGCGCCGCAATTCTACGCGAATTTCCCCCATTTTTTGACTAGCGCGATCAGTAACTTGACCGCGTTCATCAATACAACGGTGGATTTCCTGTTCTAATTCTGGGTAAGTTCGCAGTTGAGAGACTAAATCAGCTAAAACTGGAACATTTTCTTGATTATCAATAACACGACGTAAATTTCTTGTACCTGCTAGGGTAGTAGCGATTGCTAACAGTTCTTCCCCAGACAAAATACCCTGTAGTGCCGCCCTTTCTATGGAATCTCCGATATCTTGAATTCCTTCAAAGGATAATCCTGGATGTAAACGACTTTCCAGTTCGTAAACTTCTTTGGTTTGCGCTAATAACTCAACACTTGCCGCCTGATTTTCAGGAATGGGCAAGTTACGCGCAACTATAGCCCCTAACTTAGTTGCCGCAAAGGTGGAAAGGTGCTGGCACAGACGGGGCCACTCTAGTAGTTCTAAGGTTTCAGATTGAATCAAGGTTTCAATAACTAATCTGAAACTATGGTAACAATTTTAGTGACTGGTAGACTACATTTTCAGGGATGAGGGGGGAGCAGTAGGGGCGAACGGCCGTTCACCCGTACAACCATCAACAGTCAACCGTCAATAAGTTGTTAAACAGCGCCACTATTTTTATTAAACAAAATGGTTATGGTTTTAAAAATTAACTTTAAATCGTAAATTAAGCTCCAGTTTTGTTGATACTTTAGGTCTAAACGAATGACATCTTCAAAACTGCGGACTTTAGAACGTCCATTAACTTGCCATTCTCCAGTCATACCAGGTTTCACATCTAAACGTTGCCATTCTGGGACTTCATAACGTTCTACTTCTTCGGGTGTAGGTGGTCGAGTACCGACTAAACTCATTTCACCTTTGAGAACGTTCCAAAATTGAGGTAGTTCATCTAGACTGGTACGACGCAAGAAGTTTCCTACCTTAGTGATTCTGGGATCATTGTCATTTTTAAAGAAAGCACCTTGAGCTTGATTTTTAATTTGGGATTTTTTCGCTTCTGCATCTACACACATAGACCGGAATTTCCAAATCGAAAATCGCTTACCCATCCAACCACAGCGAGTTTGTTTAAAGAAAATCGGACCGGGATCATCAATTTGAATGGCGATCGCTATAGGCAAAAACAAAATAGATGTAATAACTAAACCAACCAATGAACCAACAATATCAATTACTCTTTTCATCCAAGATGCCACGGAAGAATGAGTTTCTGGTAGAGGATCTACTTTACGAGAATTATTTTTTCCTGTATCTTTAGGGTTATCTGTGGGTACGGAAGCTATCTCTGGACGAGACTCAATGGGAAACACTTGATCTAATCCCGTCAGATTTAAAACTGCCATGACTTGAGGTGTAACATTGAGTAGAGTAACTTTAATTCCTTTGTCTTGGGAATTTTTAAAGTTGCTCACCAGCGACCCTAAACCACTACTATCCATAAAAGTAGTATTTTGAAAATCAATAAAAATTTGTTTTGGTGGTGAATCACCTTGAATTAAGTCTTGGCAAGTTTGCTTAAAACTGACGGCCTCAATCACGGTCAATCTAACTGGTGCTTGCAGGGTTGCAGCATCTTCTAGGTAAGTCACTGAAAAGTCTATAGGTACTGGTTGGCTACTCATGAGGCTTTGCACTTTAGTTGCCATCTGTTAATCTAATTTGCTAAATGTTGTTTTGTCTTCAAAAACAATTAACCTTATTTTTAATCTGTATGATGAAGCACAAGTTGGGAGATTTTTTAATATTAGCGGGCATATCACCAATAAGGCTTCACAATAGAAGCATCTCACAAAAATTTTACTGTTGTGAATAGGTGAATCAACTTGTTACTGCTAATGATCATATGACTGCTAAAAATCAAGGTAACTCTACTGCACGTCTGATAGAAGTTTTTAGTGCTATTCAAGGCGAAGGTCTGAATGTCGGGACACGTCAGATTTTTATTCGCTTTGCGTTTTGCGATTTGCGTTGTTGGTTTTGCGATAGTGCTAATACATGGAATGCTCCGCCTAATTGTCGAATTGAGCGTTATCCTGGATTACGAGATTTTGAAGTGCATTCAAATCCCGTACCATTACCAATGCTATTAGGATGGGTTGCTAGACAAAATATCCCCTCTATCCACGATAGCATTAGCTTAACTGGTGGAGAGCCTTTGCTTCATGCACAGTTTTTGGCGGAATTTTTGCCAGCAGTACGATCGCTCACAAATTTACCAATTTATCTAGAAACTGGTGGACATCGCCCAGAGCAGTTAGAAATCGTTCTCCCATATCTAGACTCTGTAGGTATGGATTTAAAACTGCCCAGTGTGAGTGGTGAAAGTCATTGGACAGAACATACAAAATTTCTACAACTATGCTCTAACACTAAGTTAGAGGTATTTGTCAAAATTATTGTTTCCCAAAGCACAGTCCCAGAGGAATTGGAACAAGCAGCTTTATTAATTGCCCAGATCAATGATCAAATTCCGGTATTTTTACAACCTGTTACCCCGTTAACACCCGCTCAACAATTTAGTTCTGTGGCTATGGTAGCACCAACTCCAGAGCAAGTTTTAGCATGGCAAGTTCTCATGAAAGGATTTGTTAAATACGTACGTGTAATTCCCCAAACTCATAAAATGTTAAACCAAATGTAAATAGGAAAAAGTTTTGATCAAGAAAAAAGAGATTTATAAAGTTTTATAGTAGGTAACTGCTGACTGTTAACGGTTGATAGATAACAAATATAGAACTCATATTTGATTTTTGAAAAAAATTAGGTATTGTAGGGTATGGTTCGGCAAGCTCACCAACCACGTCAGATATTACAAATTTTTTTATCCATAGAATTCATGCAGTCTGACGCACCCTACGTATCTTTTTATAAATCAAATATTATTCCTATAATAGA
The DNA here is from genome assembly GCF_002934005.1 of Cuspidothrix issatschenkoi CHARLIE-1. Lineage (GTDB taxonomy): Bacteria > Cyanobacteriota > Cyanobacteriia > Cyanobacteriales > Nostocaceae > Cuspidothrix > Cuspidothrix issatschenkoi. The sequence goes on from NZ_PGEM01000088.1 coordinate 7,398, forward strand.
AAATAGGTATTACCCAGAAATTACCAATTTATCTGATCAGATTAGAAATCTAAAATATCTAAAGATGCTTCTATTTCTAATTCTAAAATTCTCGTTTGTGTGTCTTTATATTCTGCTAACTTTCCTTGTTGCCAATATAATTGGGCTGCTTGATGAAAATCCTCAACTGCTCCCTGTTTGTCTACTATTTCTAACCGAGCATTGCCGCGATTATAATAAGCATCAACATAGTGAGAATTTATTTTAATTACCTGAGTATAGTCTGTAATTGCTTCTGCATATTTTCCTAAATCAGAGTAAGCATTACCTCGACAGTAATAAACATCTATATCATCAGAATTAATTTGTAATGCCTGACTATAATCAGCAATTGCTCCTACAGTATCTCCTAATTTAACTCGATAATTACCACGATTTTTATAGCCTATGGCATCATCAGGGACAATTTTAATTAATTCCTGTAATTGTTGCTCATGATCTAATAAATAATTAACCATTTGTTGATTATTGTGATTGGTAAGATAATCAGGATTAATCTGAATTGCCTGATGATAATCTTCTATTGCTCCTTGATGATCCCCAAGATGGGAACGCACATCAGCACGATTTTTATAATAAACAGCAATATCAGGATTAATTCTAATTCCTTGGTTATAATCTTCTAAAGCTATGTGATTATCACCTATTTGATGATATGCTAAACCTCTTTGATGGTAAGCATGGGCATAGTTAATATTAATATTTATTGCCTGATTATAATTAGTAATTGCGGTATGATAATCACCTAATTGATAATTAACTAGCCCCAGTTTATAATAGATTTCTGCATGATTATGATTAAATTGTAAAGCCTGATTATAACTATTAATTGCGGCTATATAATCCTTTTTAGATAAATATTCATCACCTAGAGTTAAATAAAAAATAGTTAAATCAGCAGGAGGAGATTGGCGTTTTATCAAGTGATTAGGTAATAACTTTGGTGTAGGAATCTTGGCAGTAATCTGAGATTGTTCTAAATAGGAAAATAACCCCCCAGCATATAATAATTGATTAATACCAAAGGATATTTTCCCGGTTTTGAGTTTTATCATGGAAGTAGGAAGAAAACCAGCTAAAAAAAGATGATATGCTGTTTGGGCTTCATTTACTTCTTCTTGAATTAAAATACAAACAATTACAGCATTTTTTTCGACTTCTTCTGCACTAACTGTCCATCTAGTTTGATCAATGCTACCGTGACGAGATTTAACTTCTACACCTATTAAAGAATTAGTGGTGAGAGTAAAATCACTTTTACCATCACCACCAAAACGTTTTTCATAATCAACTTCAGTAATAAAATTACCTAATCGTTCTTTAACGACTTCTTCACCTAATTTACCTTTAAGATTATTAATAAACACATCACGGACTGGGGAAGTGCGTTTATATTTTTCTGCCATTAACCAGCAAAATTCCCGTAATGTTTTTAATCTCTCACCAGAAATAATAGTTAATTCACTATGTTGACCTTCTATTTCACAGTGCAGTAGAGAACCGGATCTTAATCTTTTGAGAAAGTCAGACTGTAGCGATCGCAGGAGAGTAATCCAGTCCATTGAATAATATTGCTGCGGTCTTTGAATAAACGTGAAATGAGGAATAAATTTCTCGGTACAAACTTTGAGATAATTTGGTAGTGAGGATTTCGGTCTTCAAATCAGGAATAAATTCCTCACTATACACTTTGTTAGAATATCTGAAATTAATCAAAAATCCCAAATCTGATTACAGAATGACTATTAGACATCTGGTGGTAATTAAATGTCCATAACCACTAAACCCTTGTAGGGACAATTCATGAATTGTCCCTACGATAATTTTCACTCCTATGTCTATTGAGGATTTTTGGTTTCTTCTTTAAATTGGCGTAATTTTTTAATCAGTTTTTGATTAGAATCTGTAGACACATCAGAAATCTTATTACTTTGTGTCACTACAGGTGCAGGATTTAAACTGTTTACGGTTGGTGTTTCGGGGATATTTTTAGAAGTAGGAATTTGTGATGGCTGAACTTGGGGTGTAAACACTTTTTCCCCAGGTAATTTTTCTGAAGGTTGGATATTAGAGCTTACTCCATCAGAATTGTCACGATTTTGGAACTTGAGTTGGAAAGCATAAGAACTTGTACCATTCTTATCTGCTTGAGGTGGATTAGCACTAAAAAATTCCCGAACTTTTGATTGTAATTTAACAGATGCTGTTTCTTCTTGGAATTTAATATCTAAAACCTTACCATCCGAATCTACAACCAATCTACCTAAAACTGTTCCTACCATCTCAGGTGTTTCTGTGGAGATGGTTTCCCTAATTACTCCTTTTTCTGTAACATTGGGATATGCTTGGCGAATGTTTTCTCTAAGATTGTTGTATGCTTTGAGTCTAGCTAGTAACTGATCGTTTTTTTTGCCTGTTAATTCAGGCTGATTTGTATTAGCTTCTGGTAATTGTGGAGCTACAGCTAATTCTTCGCCATTGGTAGGAATTTTGACAACATTATTTTCTGATGTGATGGTTTGTGGTGGTGAAACACCTACTGATGCTGTGCTACCAATATCAATAGCTTCAGGGGAGGGATTTTTCAATGGTTCTCCCGATATTTTGTTATTGCCAGGAATTTGTGGCAGTCTATTAATTCCTAGTAATTGGGTTTCTCGAATTTTTTGATCTATATTATCCACAAATGGGGAATTTGCGGAAGTATATCTATTGCTGGCCGTCAATCTCGGCATTTCTTGAGATGGGTTTTGACGAATCAAGTTTTGGATTGATTGTCTGCTAGGTAGGGAGGAAAGATTATAGTTGTTGGGTGATGTGGGAATAACAGGTAATACTGGTTGACTATATAAGTCTGGTTGTGAAGGGGGATAGGCGGTTGATGGGCTACCTAAATTACCTAAATTAACACCTGGTAATGGTTGTTGTAGGGGTAGTTGGGGCTGTTGTAAAGCCACCTGGCTGGTGCTGGCTGGTTGGGGTAGTCGGCTTTGGTCTGCGGCGGTCAATTCCATCAGTCCAACTGCTTTTGGTGGTTCATTTTTGGAAGATTGACTGGAGTTAACTGGCATGAATGGCACAATCAAGGCAATAGCACCATGAATACCAAGGGAGGCGATCGCCGCTATTCCTGTGGGTTGGCTCAGGATTTCCGGTATATTTTTTAGGAGAGATACGTAAGACATAATGTGATACTTGACTCAGATAAGCGAAAGTTGAATAGAAATTTTTGGAACCAAGGAAGAATTTAGGAGTGATTTGAAGAATAAAGTCCGAAGTTAATATTCCACAGTATCATCTACTTAGGCAGGGGAATCATAAGGGTTACGCCAAAATGGACTAGATTTTAAAATTTGTGTCTTCTGAATTATTTTGTATGTTTACTACTGTTTTGTTACTTATGAGATTTATCTTTATTCTCATACATAATAACTTCCTGAGCGAATAAGTTCAACAGGAGGATTCAGGATATTTTACAGTGAGAGCAGGGAAGAAATTTCTTTCTTGAACCACTGATAGCGTTCACGTAGTGTGCCGAAGGCATAGCATGGCGTTAGCTATACTACTGAACTCCTGCCTAAAGATGACGAATAACTTCTGCAACAGACCAGGCTTGGGCGATCGCTCCTTTGGGTAGATGGGGTGCATCACCATCAAAAATTTCGGAAATTGAACCTAGACAGGCACTATAGAGAAAGTGTTCTATTAATGGTTGCCAGTCAAAGGGTAATGGTTTTTCTGGGTAGAAACGTTGCCAAGCGCGGATATAGGGACCAATGAGCCAAGCCCAAACTGTACCTTGATGATAGGCGCGATCGCGTTTTTCGGGACTGCCTTGATATGTGCCAATATATTGGGGATCTCTGGGATCAAGAGTACGTAAGCCATAGGGTGTCAATAGTCTATCCGTGGCTAAGTTGACAATTTGTTGTCCTTGGTACAGGGAAAAAGCACAATGATGGAGTGATAGAGCTAATATTGCATTGGGGCGAATTTGGGAATTATGGCAATCATCTGGTTCAATGGTGTCATATAAATAACCTAGCTGGGGATGCCAGAATTTTTGTAATGAGGCTTTTACCTGTTGCGCTTGTGTTGCATAACGTTGTCCCTGTTTGGATAAACGCACAGTATCACCCACATCTAACTGACTCAGTTTTTCTGCCCATTTACTTAACCAACACAATGCTGAATACCATAAAGCATTAATTTCTACTGGTTTTCCCCGCCGAGGTGTGACAGGTAAGCCATCTACTACAGCGTCCATCCAAGTTAAGGCTACACCGTGAGTATCCCAACTTACTAACCCATCCGTAGCATCAACTTGGATATTGTAGCGAGTACCACTAACAAAAGCTTTATGAATTTGCTGGATGATGGGAAATTCTGCGGCTAAAAATTGCCAATCTTGGGTTGCTTCTAAATAAAGTCCTAAAGTTTCAATCCACCAAAGGGTAGCATCAATACTATTATAAAAAGGCTCGCCATTAATATCAGGAAAAGCATTAGGAATAAGTCCATGACGACAATAAAGCCCAAAGGTTTTTAAAAGTCCTTTTGCGAGATCAAATCGTTGGGGAATAAGAGCTAAACCCGGTAAAGCAATTAAAGTATCTCTACCCCAGTCATTAAACCAATGATAGCCAGCAATAATGGTCGGTCCAGCAATGGAAGCACGGTAGACAATAAACTGATCACCTGCTTTGAGAAGTTGCTGTTTAATAGGTGAAAGGTTAACAGATGATTGTCCTATTTTTTGACTCTGGTTAAAAATATGGTTGAGTCGTGTTTCTTCTGCTGCTAATGCTTCAGCAAAGCTTAGAGATGAGAGTATGGTTTCTTGAGAGTTGGATAAACCTACTTCTGCTTCTAAGGTGACTGTATCTTCTGGTTGGAGATGAACTGTTAAATATCCAGGACTATAAAGGTCTTCTTGATCTCCTAATCCTCGCTTTGTTTCTTCTGGTAAAATATAATTCCAGTACCAAAGTCCATCCGGCTGATATTCTCCTTTTGTCCAGCGCAGATGCCAAGATGTGCCAAATTGATTACCTTTAATTGCTTGGAGGCAAACTAGTTGTTTTCCTAATACTTGAGAAAAATGTAATTGTTGAGACTGGGTTTGTTGGTGGTGAAAATCCCGATCTCCAATTAATAATCGCAGTTTTAAACCTGCTGATTCTTGTCCCTGATAGGAATAGTGAATTAATAGCTTTTGCTCTAAATATGGGGATAATTCAGATTCTTTTTCTACATATCCATAGGGCATTATTAACTGTCTGGTTAATTGCCAATTTTCGCCCTTCCAAGTCCATCTAGGAATGGGGTAAAGTTCAAAACCAGATAGGAGTTGATAGCCTTGGGGATCAACTTTACCACTACTCCAAATATTTGTTCCTAGAGCAATGACTGTACCATTAATTTCTAAACTTGCTTCTAAGTGAGAAAGCAGGAGTTTTCTTTCTGAGGGCGGGTTTGTAGCTGCAAACAGCCAACCATGATAGGTGCGGGTGCGGACATCAGCAACAGTACCACTGGCAAAACTACCCAAGCCATTAGTCAGCAACCATTCTGATAAATTCACGCCCGCTAATTCCTAAAACTAAAATATTAATAAGTTAATACTCTACTGAATGACTTATAGATTATAGCAGAAGTCTCTCGATTTTGGATTGCCTCCTCCCTGAAGTGTAGAAGCTTGAAAATTTTGGATTTTGGATTTATTAATGCTATACTCATTAGAAAAGATTATATAATGCAGATCGTGTGTATAGGAGAATTAGGTTAATGACAATTATCTATGGAACAGAAAAATGGTTGCGGGTTGGTCAACAAGCTCCTGATTTTACAGCAACAGCAGTAGTGGATCAAGAGTTTAAACCAATTAAATTGTCTAATTATCGCGGTAAATATGTGGTCATGTTTTTTTACCCTTTAGATTTTACCTTTGTTTGTCCTACGGAAGTGACTGCATTTAGCGATCGCTATGAGGAATTCAAAACCTTGAATACGGAGGTTTTTGGTATTTCTGTTGATAGTGAATTTTCTCATCTTGCTTGGATTCAAACAGATCGTAAATCTGGTGGAGTTGGTGACTTGAATTATCCCCTAATCTCTGACATCAAAAAAGAAATTAGTGCGGATTATAATGTCTTAGATATTTCCGCCGGCGTTGCTTTACGTGGTTTATTTATTATTGATAAAGACGGCATTCTTCAACACTCTACAATTAACAATCTTGGCTTTGGTCGTAGTGTTGATGAAACCCTGCGTACATTACAAGCAATTCAATATGTTCAGTCTCATACCGATGAAGTTTGTCCTGCGGACTGGCAACCTGGTGACAAAACTCTGAATACTGATCCTGTGAAATCAAAAATTTATTTTTCTGCTCTGGAATAATTTAATTCTCAATCCCTCACTCGATCATAGATTCATCAGAGATATTTCCGAATGTCTTTCTTAACTTTGATTTTTTGTATATTCCTTGATTGAATTTTTATGCTCACGTCTACTGATTTTACTGGCTTACTTAATGAGCGATTTTTCCATAATTTTTTACCCATTCCCGCTTTAGATAATTTACGTTTAGGTGTAGGTACACCAGATTTTAAATTATCTGATATTACTAATAATAGGGTAGTTAAATTATCTGATTATCGAGGGAAACAACCCGTGTTAGTGGCTTTTACCAGGATTTTTACTGAAAAACAATATTGTCCATTTTGTTATCCTCATATTAAAGCTTTAAATGAGAACTATGAAGAGTTTAAAAATCGCGGTATTGAAGTTTTATTAATTACTAGCACTGACAAGAAGCAAAGTCAAATCATCGTTCAGGATTTGGGTTTAAAAATGCCATTGTTAACAGATTCTAGCTGTCATACATTTCGTAATTATAAAACTGGACAAGCATTAGGAGCGCCTTTACCAGCACAATTTGTATTAGATAAAGACGGAAAGTTACTGTACAGACATTTGTTTTCTTTTTTAGACCATAATGCCAAGATAGAAACACTTCTAGAACAGTTTAATGTGGCAAAAGCCAATGTGACCGAGTTTTAAAAAAATAGGACTTACGCACTGTACAAATTCACCATGATGTATATAAACGAAAATTCGTAGTTTCAGGCTTTTGGTGATTAACTTCTGCTCAATAGCGATAGCGAAGTGCTGCTGCAAGCAGTTCGCTAAGAAATCATCGAAAACCCGGGATTAAATCCATCAAAGTCATACCCCCTATTTGGTATTTCCTGTCAATGCGTAAGTCCTAATCTAGTTAATACTTAAATTAAAAAGTAGTTAAATGTATCCAAATAGGCATTACAGAGATAGTAAAAATATGATCCGAGCAAAATATTACTGAAATTAGTATAAAATCCTTCCCTTTTAGTACGGTTATCCTGATAGAAATAAATCTGGATGACTGACTACTGAAAACCCATAAAAGTTATAGTTATACAACAGCATTAACAACAGTCAGATTCTTAGAACCCACCTGAAGTGGGAAAATCAAATCATGGCAACAGAAGACATAGAGAGGAAAAGCTGATAATATGCACTTGAGTGAAATCACCCATCCTAACCAGTTGCATGGTTTATCAATTCGGCAGTTAGAACAAATTGCCCGTCAAATTCGAGAAAAGCACCTACAAACCGTAGCAGCCAGTGGAGGACATTTAGGACCTGGTTTGGGAGTTGTGGAATTAACACTAGGACTTTACCAAACCCTGGATTTAGATCGGGATAAGGTGATCTGGGATGTTGGACATCAAGCCTATCCTCACAAATTAATTACCGGACGCTACGCTGATTTTCACACCCTGCGGCAAAAAGACGGCGTTGCAGGTTATCTCAAACGCTGCGAAAACAAATTTGATCATTTTGGTGCAGGACACGCTTCTACAAGTATTTCCGCCGCCCTGGGGATGGCTTTAGCCCGCGACTCAAAAGGGGAAAAATTTAAAGCTGTTGCTGTCATTGGCGATGGGGCTTTAACTGGCGGTATGGCCTTAGAAGCCATTAACCACGCTGGACATCTACCCAAAACTAATCTCCTCGTTGTTCTCAATGATAACGAGATGTCAATTTCTCCCAACGTGGGCGCAATTCCTCGTTATCTCAATAAAATGCGTCTCAGTCCACCTGTGCAGTTTCTCTCCGATGGCATTGAAGAACAGCTAAAACATATTCCTTTTGTGGGTGATGAACTAGAACGCATCAAAGAAGGGATGAAACGGTTAGCGGTTTCTAAAGTCGGTGCAGTTTTTGAAGAATTGGGCTTTACCTACATGGGGCCAGTTGATGGACATAACTTAGAAGAGTTAATTACCACCTTCCAACAAGCACATAAAATTACTGGGCCAGTATTAGTTCACGTAGTCACAACCAAGGGTAAAGGCTATGAACTAGCAGAAAAAGACCAAGTAGGCTACCATGCCCAAAACCCCTTTAATTTAGCCACTGGTAAAGCAATTCCTTCTAGTAAACCTAAACCTCCTGCTTACGCTAAGGTCTTTTCTCATACCTTGGTAAAACTGGCTGAACAAAATCCTCAAATTATCGGTATCACAGCCGCAATGGCTACTGGTACTGGCTTAGATAAACTACAAGCAAAACTCCCCAATCAGTATGTTGATGTGGGAATAGCAGAACAACACGCCGTCACACTAGCCGCAGGTTTAGCTTGTGAAGGTATGCGCCCTGTGGCTGCCATCTATTCCACTTTCTTACAACGTGCTTACGACCAAATTATTCACGATGTTTGCATTCAAAATCTGCCTGTATTCTTCTGTTTAGATCGGGCGGGTATTGTGGGGGCTGATGGCCCAACTCACCAAGGGATGTATGATATTGCTTATCTGCGTTGTATTCCCAATATGGTGGTGATGGCTCCCAAGGATGAAGCCGAATTACAACGGATGGTGGTAACGGGAATTAATTACACAGATAGCCCGATTTCTATGCGTTTCCCCCGTGGTAATGGTCACGGTGTCCCCTTAATGGAGGAAGGTTGGGAATCTCTGGAAATTGGTAAGGGGGAAATTCTCCGTCAAGGGGATGATGTCTTACTTCTGGGCTATGGTACTATGGTTTATCCAGCTATGCAAGCGGCGGAAATTCTCAGCGAACATGGCATTGAAGCCACTGTCATTAATGCCCGTTTTGTTAAACCTTTGGATACTGAGTTAATTTTACCTTTGGCTAAACAAATCGGCCGGGTTGTGACTTTGGAAGAAGGTTGTTTAATGGGTGGTTTCGGTTCTGCTGTGGCTGAAGCTTTAATGGATGCTGATATTTTAGTGCCGGTGAAACGGATTGGTGTACCTGATATTTTGGTAGATCATGCCACACCTGAGCAATCTTTTGCCGCGTTAGGTTTGAGTAGTCCTCAAATTGCCGAAACTGTTTTACAAGCTTTCTTTAAGAAACAGGCTGCTGCTGTGGTGTAGTTGTTTTTTGTCTGATAGCGTAGCCATATCAGGATTTACAGGATTTAAGGATTGCCAGGATTTAATTATTTTGTATGTATTTCTTGATCCTGTTTATCTTTTCCTCAAATCATCATCTAATTTGGCAAAAACCACTATTTATTATTGGTAGTGTCATTATGGGAAGTTTAATGGGTGCGCTGGCTATTTCTAGTATTAATCGCCCACAAACTATAAGTTCTCTAGCGATTCTAACCGCGCTTTGATTAGGTCTATTTGCAAATAAACATAATCTCTGAGAACTGGTATTTTCTCTAAATGAGATTCTAATTTTTGCTGTTTTTCTTGAGAATGATATAACTGCACTTTTAAATTATCCAATTCTTGAGACATTTCGACCATGTAAGATTCTAAACTTTTTCGGAGTTCATGAGAGCGATTTAACTCTAATCTTAAAGCATCTAATTCTTGATTAATTTTCACTATTTCTAAATTAGAATTTGCTTGATCATCTTTAATTTCTTGTATATTAATGATTTGAGATTCTTCAAACTGCAAATTCAAACCATTTAATTTTTTATTAATTTTGAGTATTTCTAAATTGGTATTTGCTTGAGTATCTTTAATTTCTGGTATGTTAATGATTTGGGATGCCAAATTTATGCGTTCTTGTTGAAATTGCTCTAACTGCGATGTTAAATCATCTAATTTTTGGTAGATTTTTTGAATTTCTACAGGATGATCCTCTTTAGATTCTTGAAAATCAGGAACTTCAAATTTAAACTGTGAAAAATGATCACTAAATTCTAAAATACCTTTTTCTTCTAGTTTCCATTCTTTTCCATTAGGTAAACTTGATAATTTCGCAGGTTTAGTTAACATAAAATGGGTATCTAATGAAGCAGTTTCACCATGAAAATCAAATAATTTTGCTACTGTTTTTAGTTTATGAATATGTAATTTAATAATGATACTGGGTATGAGAAAGATATTGTTTTGATTAGATACAATTATCCAATATTTACCATTTTTGTCATTTTCTAAAAATATTGGCTCATTGTTTCTATCTTCTCGATAACTTTTAGCTGTTAATTCGGCAATAATCGAATTTTTTAATAAAACCTTGGGAACGTCATTATAAACCTGTACTAATTCAGATTCAGATATATTCAGAGGGGTGATTTGTTCTGTTTGTAAATTCCCAGTAACGATAACTGAACCATTTTGAACCCGTTCAGTTAGTGTGGATAGGTAAGTTTCTATGTTAGTTATTCTCGGTGCAAAATGTTGATAACACAGTTGTTTTAATTCTTCAACTTTACGGAAAAGATTATCAAAATTAGTCATTAATATTCCCATCCTTAGCTATAATTTTGATTTATTTTATATAACTCTATTCAAATTCAATAATTCCCCGTTCAGTTACTTGCCATGTTTGTGAACTACCTATCATAACTACTTTAGCAGGTTTGATTAATTTAAACTTATCAGTTGCTTGACTTCCCTGACATTTAAACATACATTCAAAAAATGCTGCTATTGTATGATAGTTATGTTCATTAATTTTCATTCCTCCTTTGGGAAAAAGATATTCATTGCTACCTTCTGATAAAATCCAATAATTGCCTCTATTATTAGATTCTAAAATAGATCGAACACTACGACCAAGGCGACGCTGTTCTGCGGTATACTCACTCTCTGAAACGGTAGTTGCGCTTTGGGAAAGAGAACGAGAATTAAGATTATATGCTGATAATAAATTACTATCAGAATTAGATATATTACTTTGAGAATATAAGTTACTCTTAACTGGTTGATGAATATAACCAACTTGCCTATTTTGGTTAAGAGGTTGATTTGTGCCAGTATTTGTATATGTAGATAAATAAGTTTGATTAGTTGGATTTTGATAACGGTTTTCTATTTCTTTAATTTTTTGGTCTAATCTATTTAAACTTTTATAAATTTCATTGAGTTCAATTTGGAAATTATCAATATCTACGAAGTGCATTTTATTATTATTTTGCACTGCTTTTTTATTAGGTGTATTCACAAATATATAAAATTTATAACCATAAATTCCCATGCCAACCAGAATGATAAATAGTAAAATATAAACAACGGCTGATATTTTTCTAATATCATTTTTGAGTTCTAAAATTTGAGATTCTAATTCTTTACTTTTATCATTATTTTTAGCAGGTGCTAAATTATTTTGAGGGCTTGCAATATTTATTTTTTCTAGTTTAATCTGACTAACTTTTTTTTCTAAAGCATTAAGATTTTGATTAAGAAATTTTTCTATTTCTTGCTGTGTAGTTTCTCCAAACTTACCATAAGATTTTTTAGATATACCTTCTCTAACAAAAAAGTCTAATTTTTTTTGAACCTGACTTACACCATCTGGTTGCAGTCCATCTTTTAATGGTGCAATAGTTGTATTGATTTCTTCTAGTATGAGAATATTTTTTTTAACCGTCTCTGTTTGTTGAACAGTTGACAGTTCTTTTTTTAATTTCTCAATTTTTAAAATTACATCTTGAGAATTAACTTCGTTCTGTTGACTAGGATTATTTACTGCTAAGGGAAGTTTTGAGTTAAATAATTTTATAGAATCTTTTAATTCATTAAAAGCATTAATCAATTTTGCATTTTGATTGTTTTTATCAGACTGCTGTATTATTTCTTGACCATTACTATTTTCTTTGCTACTATTGGCATTAGTACCCATAGCAATTTGTTCTATTCCTAAAAGAAAGCTAATTGATAAAATTAGTGGTGCAATGTTTTTAAAATTAATGTATCTTTTCATTATTTACCTCTCATGATTACAAAAATTCTATAATACCTCTTTCTTCAAGCTGCCATATTTCTTGATTATTTAAAGAATTAACTTTGCCGGGTTTTATTAGTATGAAATTACCTGAGAAAGATTGATTATATTTTCTACATTCAAATAATGTTGATAAAGTTTCATAGCTATATGTATCAAACCTTTTACGTCTCGGCACTAAATATTTTTGATTAATTACCCAATAATCACCTCTAACTTTAACCTCAAAAATTGGTAATGATTGGGAACTATCCCTACGTTGTGATTTACTCTCTGCTGTTTCTGAAACTTCTATTTTGTAATCAAAATCTTTTAGTTGATTATAGTCTTTGACTAAGTGAAGTGCCTCTGGATTATCATTACAGGGACTAATTTCTGCATTTAATAGGCCATTATTGTCTGTAAATTCCTCTTCAGTGCTTATATAATAATTTCCAGCTTCTGCATTAGGAATGGTTTGAAAATTGTCTCCATTATTTTTATTTTGTATTTCAGGTGAAGTAATAATAGTATCAGAATACGGAGGATGGACAATAACATTTAATTTGTCATTTGATAATCGCTCATTTATTTGTTTTATAGATGTAGACAAATCTTTGATTAAATTTAGCTGTGCTTCTTCCGTAGAACATAAATTTTGCAAATACTTTTCTATTAATGAAGAATTAGCAAGACTTACATTCTGATTTTTATACTTATCTAGCTGTTGTTGTAGTGTTTGCAGTTCCAAATGTTTACGCTTGTACTCATCGAATATTTTTTTTGCCGATATGAACATTTGTTGTTCTCTTTTTAGAACTTCTGATGATTCTGGCAAATTAGATGGATATTTAGTGATAGGCCAACTGCAATTTGAACAAACTTCTGTATGTTCTTTGATTTCATAACCACATAGCTGACATTTTTGGTCTCCCATTTCATATCTCCAAATTATTTATGACTGATGTATTTAAAAAGTAAGTGGGCGATAAAATTCGCGCATTTTTGATTTTATTGTTATCTACCAGACCACCTTTTACCTAGAACTCTGAGTAATGCTTTTAGCCCAAGAATAAAAGGTGGTTCTTCACGAATATTTTCAACATCACCTCTAATCGCATTTAGGGAATTTTTAAGTTCTCTTTCTGTTTCCCGCCAGAGTTTTTGATTAAATTCTGCATCAGGATAATCTGGATATTGTTTATCAAATTCATATCCTGGTAGTGGTTCAATACTATCAATCCTTAAATCATCTAAACTCGCGTGAAAAGCATTAAGGAATAACTTCAACTGAGTTAATTCACGAATCTCATATTTACTAATATTTCTCCCTCTAAAATCTAAGCGATTTTGCCAGCCAAATTCCTCATCATTAATCTTACAATCTTCACCAGTAATTACATGATCTATTTCCCTTCTATCTAATCCTTGTAATCTTCTATCTTTCAAAACTAAACCACAAGCAACTTCATCTTTAGGCTTTTGACTGAGGCGTGTAAGTTGTTCTGTATCAGGAAAATCAGAAGCTACACTCATCATCCGACTAAGTAACCAATTGATTTCTGAATTACGGTCAAATCTACCTCCCTCAGCTAACCAATTTAATAAACGAGAAGCATTACCACCTACATAAACTGGCGTAATTTCATTAAGAGTGTATTTACCCTCTTGGTGTAAAGCTGAGAGAATCTGACCAACATAAAAGTACAAGCCAGATACACCAATAGCCATCAGGCGAATTAGTCCTTGAAAATCTGGATTTTCTTCAAAACTATCTCTTCTCCTCTCTAACCAAGTCGTAGCTTCTAGACGCATCCAGACATCTAATTTAGCGTTGAAAGCAGAACCCCTTAATCTAGTCCAATCATCATTGATATCAAAATTCTTCAAAAAGCTAGGCTTCATTTCAATAAATTGAGAAAAAAGGTCACGTCCTGCTAACTGAACTGAACATTGATGTAATAATTTATCATCTTGCCAAATAGAAATATCAGAAGTTCCGCCTCCCATATCAATACAAGTGGTACTTACTAAATCATGTCCTTCATCTTCAGCAAAATATTGAGCAACTGCTAAACTTTCTGTACGAAAATATGTAGTGTTGTCTCTGCTCGGGCTAATATTTTGAATCCCTGTTTTTGCTTGTAGTTGTTCTGTTAATCTTTGCCAATTAATTGCATAATTCTGCTGTTCTCTAGATGAAAAAGCTGAAGGAAAAGATAAAGACCACTGAAGTTTTTGCACCCCATTTTTAGCAGCCATAGCTGTAATATGCAATGCTAAATGTTTTAAAAATAATTGATTATCTGTGGGGTTAGTAGTTGACCACTTGAGATTAGTTTTAATCCATGTTTCTTGAGGTGAAAAGCGATTTCTGTCAGGAACATAAAGCCTACCATCAAAAATAGGAGCAGAATCTTCATCTCTAGCATTTGTTTTCCCTCTACTCGTTAATACAGTAGACATAGGGAAAGGTCTATCTATGGGGATAAAACTTTCAGGGATAAAGAATTCAAACAAAACAGGAAAGCGAGTATCAATAGAAACGTCTGTAACTTTTTTGTGTAGATTTTCTAAGTTTAAACATTCTACAACTCTATCATTTTTGTTGACATAAACATTAGTAAAAGAAGTACCAAAATCAACACCAACGACCCATTCACCATTAAGATTTATCAGTTCTGGACTATGTAATAGAATCAGACCAATGGTGTTAGTATAAGTATCTTTACATTCGATAAAACTCGGAAATTCCTCAAACCGGACTACTTGATATAAGCCTTTACCTTCCTTAAAGGTATGAATATTATTAGCTGTGGCTGTGGGAAAACTAACCTGAAAAGTTTCTTCCCCATATTCAGCATCATAGTAAAAGCCATAATACTCCTTCCAACCTTCAGCCCGAAAATCAGGCCAAACTTCTAAAACTGGTACTTCATAAATAATGTTTTCCTCTAACAAAGGATAGTCCTTAGTTAAAAAGAAATTTTGCGGAGCATTTCCACCTCTGACACCATAAAGAGGTAAATTTAAAGTTAACCGAACCTGTGAACCTCCAGCACCATTATTAACCAGTTGCAGTTTAACTTTTTTAGTTAAATCTTCTGGTGTGAAGTAATTTAATAAAATCGAATTTAGAGGAATTAAAGGGGTAATATTGCGATTTTTAAATACTAAAGATTGTATACCTTCAGGAAGTAACGCCCCTGGTAAAATTCCCTCTTGATCAATAAATTTCAAATCTGGTAAGAATAAATCTTTCGATTCCAGACAAATTACTTGTCTATTCCTATTCCAATTTTCTATGTCTTCCGGTCGCAAAGCTGCTAAAGTTTTACCTTCATGAATAGAAATGTTTTGTGGAGGTTCATTCCAAGCAGTTGCAATAGTTTGGTCAATTATCAGCAGGGGAGGAACATTTGGTTTAACAAAACTGGGAACAACCCTCACATTAGATTCTTTAACTTCAACCTTAATAGGTAAATTTAGAGCAGTTAACGCCCCTCGGTTAATTTCTACTTCAAAATACGCAGGATTATTACTAAATTGAAAGTCAGGTGTAGTCCTCACACCCAAACTATTAATAAAGCCATTAACTAAACCAACTGTTCTATCAATGGCTTTACTCTGGCCTTGATATCTTCTAATTTCTTTGCTGAGATTATTTAGCCAAAATGCTAATTGGGCTTTCTCTGTTTGATTAAGATAATTATGAGGAGATTGTAATTGTCCATCTTTCCACCATTGTAACCCCCCCCAATTTCCTTGTTCGGAAGGCACAACCAAAGTACTAGGAGAAGTCATACCTACAGGTTGATTATTCCATGTAAAAACATACAAATCTTCCCAAGGATGTTTATTATTATTTAAGGTGTAAAGAGTGTTAACTGGATCAGGTAAAAGTTCATAAAGAGAATGGGCAAAAACATGATTACTTTTTTGATCACCCAATTGTAAAAGTTGGGCTTTAATAGGAAAACCGCGAACTTCTGCTAATGCTAAAGCTGCTAACATTCCCTGCCATTGAGTAATCATTTGCTCCCGAATTGGGTAAGCATCATTATGTAATGCCATTTCCATTGATAAGGGGCGCGCCCAAACTGTGGGAACAGAACTAACACTTTGAACTTCTCCAGGTGCTTTGTAATCTAAGCTGGAAGCAACATCATTAAAAGCCTTTGGTGCTTGAGCATCCCAAATACCAGGATTGCCCGATTTTACATCACAATCATCTTTGAGTTTTGGCAGTAATAAAGCCGACTGGTTGCTGGTATATGCACTGGTCATAATCAAATTTCCTTCTACAACCGACAAACATGATATAAAGCTTTAGCAAGTCCGAAAATCCCTTGCTTGGGTAAGGTGCTGATGGCTTCGGGATCTAAGCGTTTTTTCAGTTCTTGCATTGTATCCCTAGATTTGCGAGTTTGATCTCGACTGTCCCCTAGTCCAGCAATTAAATCTGGTAGATTTTGAGGACTCAGTTTACTACTATTAAAATGATTAGCATTGAATAATTGAATATTTTCCTCAACACATTGATGAATTTGTGATAACCAGCGCAAATAATCTTGACACCAGCTAGTAATTATGCTGATGGCATTTTGCTGTTCTAAATCATTAAAATCAACTGCCTGTTTTTGACTGTTACCAAAAAAAGTCCGGTCAGGAAAAAACTTCACAAACCAAAAGGCTTCAGGACCTCTTTGAAAGTTTTTCACTCCCATATTTTTAGCCATATCTAATCCTGGGGCAATATCAGATAACCAAACGAAAGCAAAGCGAGTGGCATTAACTAACTCAGAATTAACTACTTTTTGATCAGGAATATCTTTCCAGGTCAAACTTTTCAAATTCTCCCGATTCATTAACACTACATTTTTTACTTCAGAAGTTGGATTTAATAAAAATTGCCTTGCGGCTAATGCAGCATAGAATTCAATGAAATGGGGGTCATTCCGTTGGGTATTTCTGCCCACACTAAAAACTTTAACTGGAGATAAGTTTTGATTACCTAGCAGATATACAGTATTAAAAGTTTCTTGTGCCTGACTGCCATAATAACGCAGTGCTGCTTCTGTATTCAGCAAAAACTGTTCAGAACGAGCATATACTGTATCTGCATTTTCTCCCAAGGTAGGACTAAAGCTAAAATAAGGTAAAACAAATAAACACCCCAAATCAACTTTACTTCTAATTTTTAGATTTTCCAATTTATTATGAACTAACCGCCCAATTGTTGGTAATCCTGAAGCCCCTGTACCCCCAAAAATTGAACCACATAAAAATACTTTTGTACGTTTACCTCCTCCTGTATCTTTTTGCAATTGATTCATTAGTTGTCCCCAGGAATCATAGTCCAAAGCATCGAGTTTTACCTGACTCATGACCGCAGCACCAATGGCAGGACGACCACGAAAACCTACATCTAAATTAGCATCTCGTTCTTCTGAAGTATACAGAACATCAAATAAATTTCCTAATGCTGGTTCATCCTCTTTGAGAATATTGTATTCAAAGAATGAACCAAGATTTTTATTAACGCTAGTGTTAGCAAAAGGCGACCATAAACCAAAGGATTCTATTTTGGTTTTCATCCAAGGATGTTTATCTGCTAAATTCAAATTTTGGCAATCTTGATAAATTTTCAGGCTTTTTAATGCTCGTTCTAAATTACCGTTATTTTCATCAGCATCAACAAATAATAAATGTAAGGTTTCTTCGTTAAAAAGTCCTATGGATGCTAATTGAATAATTCCTTCAATGCACTTAGCACCGGTTCCACCAATTCCAATTACATAAATTGACATTTCTTAATCTCCCATCACCTTATGACGTATAAAAAACGCTCCTGGCGGAATATATTTAACGGTTTCAGGAGAACTGGTAACTGTACTTAACCAATATAGCCAAATAGCATCTAGGAGGAAAAAGCACATCATCGAAAATTGAGCTTCGTCACTGCGGTTAATATAAAATACTGTAAAGCCGATGCTGGCCATAGGTAATAGTCCTAACAACCACCAAATTAAGCTCAATTTACCCCCACTGCTACCATCAGTAAACTTGCTAGTTGCTCCTAATATACACCAGGAAATCGTTGAAAATAGACAGACCCCAAACATAATCAGTGCAGATGTGGTATAGTCAGCACCAAGCCATGTGTCCACGGGGACTTTTTGAATAGGTATGATTTGATTTTCGTATATGAGCCGCTGCCCCAAAAACATCACTCCAGCACCAACTACAGTAAATATAATGATTCTGATCATCTCCCACGGCTTCATTGCCCCCCCTCACAACCTATAGTTTTCGAGAATCTTGTCGCTTTGTTTAAACATAGCATAATTACTTTTTGATATACTCGCATATTATTAGTAAGATGGCAAGAAAAAAATACCGTAATATTACTTAATATTTGTTAGTAATAGTAAACATTGGCATAAAACAGTATTAAAGGAGAACAAAAAAAATGATGCGTTTTAGATGGATAGTTTTAGTATTAATCGCATTTTCTTTGACAGCTTGTAACAAAAAAGAAGAGTTAAAATGTGAAATTCCTAATGTTAACTCAGTTAATAGTGAAACCTCTAATAAATCTGATAATCTCAATGTATCTATTTATGTAGATGGTAGCGGATCAATGTTAGGATATGTCAAAGATGGAGAAACCAATTATATCAAAGCTTTGAAATCTCTCAGAAATGTATTTGAGTTAACAGGTAAATTGCCAGTTGAATATTATCGCATTGGTAATCCTATGCAGAAAATTACAAGTAGTGACTATTATAGTTATGGACTTAGTTCAGTTTTTTATGATGGGAGTAATGCTAAGTTTAAAGCTGTATCTAGTCCTATAGATGCGTCTGTTGTTCCTGATGCAAAAGATCAAAAGAAAATGACAGTAATTATTACAGATTTGGAACAAAATAGCGGTGACGTAACTAAATTAAATAAAAGAATTCAAGATGCTTATTTTAATACCCAGAAAAAAGATTATGCTGTAGGTATTTGGGCAGTTAAAAGTGAATTTAATGGTAAGGTTTATATTCAGGAAGCTAATAATATTAAAACTTTTAACTATAATTCAGGTAAGCAACCAGATAAATTACGCCCCTTTTATGTGTTATTTATCGGACCTTATCAAGATGTTAAGCATTATTTTAGTCAATTACAAAAATATGATGCTAATCAATTACTAGCTAATAGTAAGTTAATGATTTTTCATCCTGATCATATTCTTGATAAAATATCTAGTGTAGAAAAGCCTCCGGAAACTCTACCTAAAGGTATTATTAGACCTCTTTCTTTAGTTAAAGATGGAGTTGCTGTTAGTAAAGGTAACTATGAAGTATTACAAATCAATTCTCGACAACAGGAGAATTTAACACTTAATTATAGTATCCCTTTGTCACCCTCTCAATATAGTTTATTTATAGATCCCAATTCTCTAAAGCCACAAGCTAAAGCTGAGAAATTTGATAAGTTTGCCAAAAAATTTACAGATATAGATTCCAATTCAGAATTGAGTAGTGCTATAGAATTTAAAGATTGGCAAATTATTCCTCAAGAAAATAAGTTAAAATTTTCAGCCATTATCCAACCTAAGAAATTTCCTGAACCGGGAATTTATAAATTACAGTTCGATATTCTCAGTCAAAATTTGCAAGTTCCTAGTTGGTGGGAAGAATGGGATTGGGAAACTAAATCTAGTGAAGAAGATGGGACAAAAACTCATGGTGTAAAAGATTTTTTTACGGCACTGAAAAATAGAACAGAAATAATGAAAACTGAACAATCAAATAATCAGCAAGAGTCAAAATGGTTAGTTGGTCGTTTTTGTTATGGAATTCAAAAAAATTAACCCAATAGACATCTGGTGGTAAAGATTGTGGAGCCGAGAATCTCTACCTATGGAAAGGCTCTACAGGGATTATAAGTTACGCATATTTGATTTTCACCAGATGTCTAATAGACATCTGGTGAAAACTATCAAAGCCGTTTAGAAATTTCAGATTACGCAGTGTATTAAACTGGCACTTTAGTATTGATTCTCCATAAAAGAGAGGCAAGAACAGCTTTTTTTACATCCTTTCTGACTTTCCAAACATCCTCTTAGTATAATTATGATGTTTTGTGAAAAATAATTAAAATTTACCAACAAATAACAATTACTCGTTATACCAGTTTTTTTACGTAACATTACTTGGATTTATTCAGTAATAGGTAATAGCCTCTATTAGCAACTATTACCCATTACCAAAGTCAAATTAACCTAATAAACCTTGGATTAATCCAGAATTACTGGTTAAAAAGAAAGCAACTACAGCACCACCGATACCACCAATCAAGAAAGCACTGGCGAAATTATTCCAGCTTTCCTTAGAGTTGAAAGCATCAACAGGAGGATTGGGTACTGCAACACTAGCAAGAGCCTTATCAGGATTGCTATTAGCGTATAAAGATAGGCAAGCGGTAAGAATTACAACCAAGCCAATACTGCCCAATAAACCAGCTAAGTTAGCATTGGGAGCATTGCGTAAAGGTCCTAATTTATCGAAAGGCCCAAATAATAAATAACCATGAGCCATACCAACTTCCAAACCACGTCTAAAAGGATTTAGACCGGGACGATAAGCGGGTAAATTGCTAATAAACCACTTCACCAAAGGAGCAGAATTGATGGGGGTTTCTAGATCGCCTTTTTGTGGATCGCGTCCTGCTGCTACCATAACTATTTTTCAGTTCCTTAGATCACACTTGTTGGTTTTTCAGATATGAAACCCGTAAATCACAGCTAAGATTACGAGTTTCATACATTAGTTAAGATTGTTTACTCAGAAACAATCTAGAAGAGAAAGCTAATTTACTTAGCTATGTTTAACCGCGTTTTCAACCTATAGAGGGTGGAAAAGCAAGTCAGGAAAGAACCGATTAAATTCAATCAAAATTCCTGCTGTGATGGTTAGCCAGATTGTAGCGGCTACAGGAGCAGTGGAGATGAATGTAATCAGGTAGTTGGTTTCGTCGCCTTTTTCAGCCATGAATCTATTCTCCAGAATCAATGAGTGCAAACAAATGAGTTAGCGTGGTGAAACGGTAATTTCTGAATCTTTAGCGGTTAACTCGCCAGAAAGAAATTCCTTGATTGCTGCCGCTGGCCAAGCAAAACCGGAAGAAATGATAGGTAGAGCAATACCCAAATCAATTTGGATTTCTTTTTGTTCGGGATCTGTACCTTTATGGATGGCTTGTAAGTAAGCACGGCCTACCCAACCAATCCAACCAGCAATGTAGAGGAAGAGAATGCTAGGGATTAAGAAATCTCCTGCTCTATCGAGACGGCCATCTACAATCAAGTGGGGATAACCTTCTGGTCCACAAAGTGCTTGAGAATAACGTTCAAACCGCTTTTTGCCAGATTCGGGGTCGGCGGTGGTGTTACGGGCATTTAGTGCTAGCTCTTGAAAGGCGGGGGAGTCTTTACAAGGTACAAGGTTTGCGCCCAATGCTTTAGCTTCAGGAGCAAAATTGAACCAAAGAGTAATCGCCAAAAGCAAAGCAAACAATCGTCTCATGGAGTTGTTTCCTTTTATTACAAAACGAGAAGTTCTGTGTACAAAACGAAGCGGCTTGTACAGTCTTTATTTTAGATAACTAGGAAGTCATCATACTCTTGGCTGGGAAATGAGTAAAGTTTAAGTCAATAAAAGTTAAAGCTTCTCAATCAAAAGATAGGAAAACGTCAGATTTGGGGAGGAGGCAGGGGGTAGAGGAGCAGGGGAGATATGAGAGAATGTAAACTAATCTTGCCTCTGGTTACTGAGCGAAGTCGAAGTATCCCCTATCCCGTATTCCCTATTCCCTATGACAACCGTTTTAGCCATTGAAACCAGTTGTGATGAAACTGCTGTGGCAATTATTAAGAATCGTGAAGTGTGTAGCAGTATTGTGGCTTCACAAATTGCTGTTCATCAACAATATGGTGGGGTAGTTCCAGAGGTGGCATCCCGTCACCATTTAGAAACGCTTAACTATGAAATAGAGGAAGCGATCGCATCTAGCCATCTAGATTGGAGTCAGATTGATGGTATAGCTGCCACTTGTGCGCCTGGACTTGTAGGGGCGTTGCTGGTGGGCTTAACGGCTGCCAAAACCCTGGCCATGGTACATGAGAAGCCTTTTCTGGGAGTGCATCACCTGGAAGGTCATATTTACGCGACTTATCTGAGTGAGCCAAGTTTAAATCCCCCTTTTCTTAGCCTACTGGTTTCCGGCGGTCATACAAGCTTGATTTATGTCAAAGATTGTGGTCTCTACGAAACCCTGGGAGAAACCCGTGATGATGCTGCGGGTGAAGCTTTTGATAAGGTGGCGCGGTTATTAAAACTGGGTTATCCCGGTGGACCGATAATTGATAAACTCGCACAAACAGGTAATCCCCAAGCCTTTACATTACCGGAAGGGAGAATTTCTTTACCCGGTGGCGGTTATCATCCCTATGATTGTAGTTTTAGCGGTTTAAAAACAGCAGTATTACGTTTAGTCCAGCAATTAGAGAAAGAGGGCAAAGAAGTACCAATAGAGGATGTAGTAGCGAGTTTTCAGGATACCATAGCGCGATCGCTCACCAAAAGAGCGATCGCTTGCGCCCGTGACCATGGATTAGACACCATTGCCGTCGGTGGTGGTGTAGCCGCCAATAGTGGACTCAGAAAGCACCTAGAAGCAGCCGCCAGTAAACATAACTTGCGGGTTCTCTTCCCCCCCCTCAAATATTGCACCGACAACGCCGCCATGATTGGCTGTGCCGCCGCCGAACATCTATGGCGGGGTCATACACCCCCCCTCACATTAGGAGTCCATTCCCGCCTCTCAATCAATCAAGTTATGCAGTTGTACGAAAATTAGAGGCAAGGGAGCAGAGGAGAAGAATATTAATCCTGCCTCTTGCCTCTTGCCAGCTTCCACCTACTTCCCCCCGCCTAACCACCAACAATTGACCGAATATGCTCAGATACGGCTTCTGGTTGTTCTAACATCGCCAGATGCCCACAATTAGGAATTTCAATCACATTATCGCCAACATATTGAAAAAGCCAGTGAAAACTGGCTAAATGGCGGACATATTTGGGTTCCATTACCTTATCGTCAGCACCTGCTAAAAAGTACACCGGCTGCTTTAACTTAGATACTAACTGAGGTAAAGAATTAACTTCTTCTTCCGTAGTCGAATCCAAAAGAGTTCCCAAAGCCGCTTCGGAATCAGCAACAACAAAATCAATTAATCTTTGACGCGCCCAGTATCTTTCCAAGGGACTTAACACACTAGCTTTAGTAAATAGTAAATCAATTAAAGGCATTTGGCAAAGCCAACGGGGACGAACTTGTAAAAATTTCTGACCAGCAGCACGGAATTGCTCAAAAGCTTCTTTGAGGTAAATTCCACCACCAGCATTAATACAAATTACCCCTTGCACACAATCAGGTAGTCTAGCCGCCGTCCACAGAGCAATAGTTCCACCTAAAGAATGACCTATTAGCCAAGCACTGGAAATATTCAGATGTTCCAGTAGCACAGTTAAATCCTCGGCATAAGCCGAGGGAGAATATAGAGAATCTAAGGCAGAACTAACCATACTAGAACTTGTGGCGGTCAGTTCTATATCTGATATCACCTGGGACTGTGATTCACCAAAGCCCCGTAAATCATAGGATAAACACTGAAAATCTAGTGATAGAAGCGAAATCACAGGCTGCCAGTATACACGGCTATTTAGCCAACCGTGTATAAACACTAAAGTATGGGGGCATGACGTAGGAGCAGTTAGCTCGTAGGTATGTTGAACGCCTAAGATTTCTATTGTTGCCATAATCTCATATCGTACCTCAAAATGGGGTACGACTTAGTACCATTCAATCACTCAATTTGCTAAGAACTTGAGAAATTAGGTTAGTAATTGGTGATTGGTTAAATTATTACCTATTACTAAATTTAGCGACCAAGTAGGCGGTGTTTCATCCCTTCGGCAATTCTGTTACCCAGATATTCAGGAATGAGACTTTCATTAGGACCGAGCAAGTAGAGAATTAATCTAGTGCGCCCTCGCCAAACCAATAAATTGGCATTAACGACCAATAAATCTTCTTGCCAAATAGCGTACATAACTTTATAAAATAATCCTGGTTGATTATCAGCCTCCACAAACAAGGCTGGAAGATGAAAGACAGGATCAACATAGAAATCTGTTTGTACTTGCTCTAAGCCAGCATCAAGATTAAATTCTACTCCCAGCATCTCCTCTACTTCAACTCTGCCGCCTAATGCCTCACGAATAGCCCGACAAACGTTTTCAGCAGTTTTTTCCGTGAGTGCTTTACTACCACGGGATACTAGTAGTTTGATAAAAACTAACATTGGTGGACGAATTTGACCGTATAGACTAAGACCATGAATAGTTAAACCATAAGCAGCCAGAACACCAAAAATATCGCTGAGAAGGAAAGATTGATTACGGTAGGCAAAATGTAGGGTGCTTTTGTTCTCTTCAGACTTTATCTCTATCACAGCCCGTCTGGTTTTATAAAGACGGTATGCCAGGCGTAAATTTTGAAGTTGAATCTCACTACTAACAAATTGCTCATAGAATTGGGGAAACGCTCGATTAAAGCGTTTAAGAAGTTCTAGAGTGGAAGATTTTAAACCAGAAGCCATTGTTGGAGATGAGAGCTTGTTTGGTGTAAACTGGGTTCGGGAGCAGGGGAGGCAGGAGAGCAAAATATTACTATTGCCTGTTGCCTACTCCCCGACTTAAGAGGAGGTTGTTAAACAATACCTTGTCCATTTTCTGCTTTGTTGGGTTAAGCGATAGAACAACCTACAAACCAAGGCTTTTTCCAATTTAGACAAGGTATTGGCTAAAATAATGTTATCTTTCAAATTCTACAGCGTATCAGTTATATTACTTGTTCTGATTGTGTCATTGAAATTGATATAAATTAGCATAAGCTTAAAATGGTGATTAACCGTGGCAGGATACTGCGATTTTGAGAAAAAATTTTGTCTTTGGATAAGTTTGATGGAGTAGTGGGAAAACAAAATGCTAAAGTTGAAAGTGATTGGTCAGAAACACCTGATAACTAGCTATGAGTTTTGCAAATCTCCAGGATATCTAGATTTATTCTAGGCTCTTGGCCTGCAATGAGCATAGTCTTGTTAAATGTGAATCAACACTCTTAAAAAGTGGCAACCAATTCAGTCATACTAACCGAACTGCGTTGGCATGGGTTTTTGGAAAACTTGGTTTAGCACTCCTGAATCTTTAGGGACAAATAAAAACACTGCTCTTAATGAGCATACAGTGGAAACTGAAGGTAATTCTGCTCTGGGTAAGGATCAAATCGTTTTCAGTACGGAACGGGAGATTGACCTGTATGAGCTAGAAGAACTTTGTGATGCGGTTGGTTGGTCACGTCGCCCTCTGAGGAAAGTCAAAAAAGCTATTGAGCATAGTTTCCTCGTTGCGTCTATGTGGCAAGTACGAGGGAACAAAAAGCGTTTGATTGGTTTTGCCCGTGCTACATCAGATCATGCTTTTAATGCCACTATTTGGGATGTGGTTGTTCACCCTGACTTTCAAAGTCGAGGTTTGGGTAAGGCTTTAATGAAATATGTCCTCAAAAAACTCAGGAGTGAGGAAATTAGTAATGTAACTCTGTTTGCTGATCCTCATGTTGTAGATTTCTATAAGACCATGGGCTTTATGCCCGATCCTGAAGGTATTAAAGGAATGTTTTGGTATCCTCAGTGATATTGTTTTGAGGGATTGGGATTAGGGAATAGTGGGGATACGGGTATAATTTTGCAGGTAATCAGCAGTTGTTATTTTTTCTAGATCATGAGGTTTGCATTTATTCTTTTTTGTGATATGATAATATAAGTTGTCCAGCAATACATTTTAACTATGTAATTCTAGTTTTGGCAACTTTACGGGATGTAGCGCAGCTTGGTAGCGCGCCTGCTTTGGGAGCAGGATGCCGCAGGTTCGAATCCTGTCATCCCGATTTATAAAATATTAAAAACCCCACCCAGCAAGGGGGGTGGGAGCTAGGGTTTATTTTATGTAACTGTATACCGTTATATCAATTATCACTATTTTATTATTGATATTAAATTAATAAATTAATAGTCCATTTTGCAAAATAAATTTCATATTCAGGAAAGGTGACAGGTGCTACGCCACGCTGACAGACAATAGATACAGAGAGTTTAATAACATAAACTCAAAATATAATAAATACATTTCTCAAGTTTACCTAATATTAGTAGTTATGTGTATCATCCTACATTCCGCAGATAAAATCCACTTTTGAACAATTCACGAGATGGAAAATACTATCACAGCGAACTATACTACAAAATGTAAGTATTCAGCCATAGCACTTGTTTCCAGATCCCCGACTTCTTTGATAGATTTATCCTTTCCGAATACAATCAATTAAAGAAGTCGGGGATCTTATCACCTCACCTGAATCCTTACTACAAAATTGGCAACTTCAATTATTCAATCAACGTCAATATTAATCATCTAGTTATTAAATAATAGTCGCAATGAAAAAATTACTGGGCACATTGACTTTAATCACACTGCTGCAAACTTCTCCAAGTTTTGCACAGACAGAATCAACAGAAACAATACCTATTACCGATTCAAAATATATCCAAATGGTAATTGATGGCAAGTTAATGAATAATTTTCCCGATGGTCAATTTTATGCAGAGAGGTTAATTAATCGGGCAGAATTAGCATCTGTTTTGGTAAAAGCATTTTATTTAGATAAACGGCTAATTAATCAAGAACAAAAATATATATTTATACCTGATGTTCCTATTTCTCATCCGGCATATCAAGATATTCAGATAGTTTTGAAAACTGATATTATGAAAGGTGATCGGGGGAATATGTTTTTTCCAAATCAAAGGGTAACTAGGGCGGAAGGTTTAGCAATTTTTGCCCAAGCTTATGGAGTTTTTCAGTTTCCGGATGATACTGTGAATGAGATTCTCTCATCTCATCCAGATGCAAAAAGTATACCTGATTGGGCAAAAAAAGCGATCGCTACAGTTGTCGCAGAAGAATTTATCAACATGGATACCAAAGGTAATATCTACCCACTCCGCCCCATGACACGGGGAGATTTAGCTTATGTGCTAAGTAGGTATTTGCAACGAAAAAATCCTGAATCAGTCACTCCTGAAGTTCCCAAAATTAATCCATTTTAAAATAGGATTTTGAGTTTTCTGTTTTTATTATTTTGTATTAAGGCAATCATGTTGTAATCATAATTAACGGTGCAACCACAA
Organism: Cuspidothrix issatschenkoi CHARLIE-1; assembly: GCF_002934005.1. Classification (GTDB taxonomy): domain Bacteria; phylum Cyanobacteriota; class Cyanobacteriia; order Cyanobacteriales; family Nostocaceae; genus Cuspidothrix; species Cuspidothrix issatschenkoi. Next base: position 35,044 of record NZ_PGEM01000088.1, read on the forward strand.
GGGGTTTGCCCCTAACAATTACAGACATACTACACGAAAACCGTTGAGGTTGTAGACGATGCCCGCGTTACTGAAATTGCGATAGCCAGCAAGGTAATAAGCACGATTGTTGTTCCAGCTACATCCACGCAGTGACTTGTTGAATTGAGACGTATTAATATAGGGTTTGCCATTTTTAGGTAATTCAGCAATATTATCTGTCCAGGAATCAGCGCACCATTCCCACACATTGCCGTGCATATCCACTAAACCCCAAGGATTAGTATGAGTACCCTCTTTTTCTTTCACAGAATGGGTTTGATTACCTGAATTTTCATCAGACCAAGCATGGTTTTTCAACTGGTTGTCATTCATTAATCGCCAAGGAATTTCCGGGTAACATTTCTTTTCTTTATATCTTCAGGAATATGTTTAGGGGCTTCACCAATAATCATGTAGTCATAAAGTACGGCTTTGACGATAACCTTATTTTCGCAAAATGTTTCAAAAGTTAGTCCTGTTGTACAATCCCTAATCGTACAGGTGGAGTCAATAATATCCTGAATACGAACCAGCCAATTTCTAGAAGACATAGACAATATCCTCTAAAATTGGTTGGCGTAAATGTTCGCATAAAGCATCTTTTGTTCCCATATCTACCGGACATTTTAATAAATCTTGAATATAGAGTTTAGCTTCAATAAACTGAAATAAACTCATTGATTCAGATAATTCTGCTAATAAATCCACATCACTATCAGAATGAGCTTGATTACGAGCAACAGAACCAAATAATTCAAGGGATCTTACTCCTAAATTTTGTAATTCTTGTTGATGTGTTCTGAGAATTTGTAAAACTTCTTCACAGTTCATAATTTGGTATTTCTCCTTATTTCTCTATTTTATTTGGAAGTCTACTACTATCTTTCTAAATCCTTGATTTCCTTGGGAACTCCCGCCGTTAAAACCTCATTTCCTTCTGCGGTAACTAATACATCATCTTCAATACGAATGCCAATCCCCACCCAACGGGGGTCTATTTCCGGTTGGTCTTCGGCGGGTTTGGTATCCGGTACAATATAAAGTCCTGGTTCTATGGTTAGCACTTGGCTAGGTTGTAAGGTTTGGGGGTTTTCTCCATGTTGATAAACTCCCACATCATGAACATCTAAACCTAACCAATGACTGGTACGGTGCATATAAAAGGGTTTATATTTTTCTTCCTCTATTAATTTATCAATTTCTCCTTTGAGTAAACCCAGTTCAACTAATCCTTCTGTTAATATCCGGACTGCTGCATTATGAGGTGCATGGAAGGAATTACCCGGCTTTACTTCCGCTATAGCTTGTTTTTGTGCTGCTAGTACTATTTCATATAATGCTTTTTGTTCTGGTGTGAATTTACCACTAACGGGAAATGTCCGGGTAATATCAGAGTTGTAATAACCATAAGCGCAACCAGCATCAATCAAGAGTAAATCCTTTGCTTGCATTTGACAGTTGTTTTCGATGTAATGCAGTACGCAAGCATTTGTCCCAGATGCGACAATGGAAGGATAAGCTGGACCCATGCCACCCCGTAAACGGAAAATATGTTCTATTTCTGCTTGAATCTCATATTCATAACGTCCGGGTGCGGTGGTTTGTAAAGCATAATTATGAGCTTCTACGGCAATGTCTACGGCTTGACGCATTAGGTCTAATTCAGTTTTGCTTTTATGTAGCCGCATGGTGTTGAGGACAGTACCAGGATCAGCGATAGATGTGGGTCCTGTACCGCGTTTGGGATAGGTGCGGAGTAAACTTTGATAATGTTTGATAATTTTGTCGTTGAAATTGCGATCACGTCCTAAATGATAATAAATACAATTGGCTTTTTCTAAATATTGGGGTAACTTCTCATCTAACTCTGCAATGGGATAAGCTACATCTGCACCGTAAAATTCTTTTGCTGCATCTATTCCACAACGATAACCACTCCAAACCTCCTTTTCTCGATCTTTAGGTTGCACAAATAATATAAACCGATGTTCTGGGTGATGGGGTGCTAATACTGCTACCGCTTGGGCTTCATTAAAACCAGTTAAGTAAAAGAAATCACTATCTTGGCGGTAAACATATTCGACATCGTTGTGCATAACTGCTGTTGGCGCACTTCTAAAAATCGCTGTACCATTGCCTATTTTCGCCATTAACTGTTCACGACGCTGCCGATATTCTGTTTGCATAGTTAGTAATTTGGTAATTGGAAGTTATATAGGAGGAGGCAGAGGGCAGGGGGAAAGCCTTATCTTGTATGATTTTTAAGTTTCACGACCTATCTCATTCAACTGCATACCGCTATATTTTATTCTGTCTTGATTTTACTGGATCATGGCAATTTTCGCCAATGGCGGATAACTTCTGTAACTGAAATTGTTAAAGAAACAGGATTTTGTCTTTAAAAAATGACATGGATAAACAGAAAATAAAATCTTTTTTGATTGTTTAGATATTACTTTTAATCTTCTAAGTTGATGTGGATGAACATTATCAAAATATCTTTAAATAATGACATTTAACTATTAGATATAGATTAAGCGATCGCTTTTTTAGATGATCTGAAAAATTACGGATTGACAATTAAGCTTAAATATGTGTTTTTTAAAACCATATCTTCCGTAGGGGTAAAGCGCAATGATAAACCCCTACAAAATGAATTAAAGCTAGGGTGATATTTGCAACTTGATATAATCATTACAAAACTATGTTTTATATCTGTAAACTTACGGTTTTGTTAATCGTAGCAATATCTTACTATGACAAATATATTTAACTATGCTTGTTTTAGACATTGTAGGGTTTTTATCATTGCCATACCTCTACATGATACAATTCAACAGGAAAATATCAATTTGTTATCAGGTAAAAATCTCAAAAAATATGCTTAATAAATCTTTGCCTAATCAAATCTCTACCGTTGTCTTTATTGATACTGCTGTTTCCGACTACCAAACCCTACAGACGGGAGTTGTTCAGGGGGTAGAATCGGTGATTATTTCCCCAAATCGAGACGGAATTGAGCAAATTACGGAATTTTTCCGACAGCATACCCCAATTAGCACAGTACATATCGTTTCCCACGGTTCTCCGGGATGTTTGTATTTAGGAAATGGTCAACTGAATTTAGATAACATCAGTAAATATGCTGATTTGTTGCAGACTTGGCAAAGTAAAAGTATCTTACTCTATGGCTGTAACGTCGCTGCCGGGGATGCTGGGGAAGAATTTATTCACAAATTACATCAAATCACAACCGCAACCATTAGCGCCTCCACCACAAAAACCGGCAATGCAGCATTAGGGGGAAATTGGCAGTTAGAGGTGAATATTCCCGTTACAGAGACATTCCATGGAACATCTCTACATTTGTCAGATATTGTTGCAGACACCCTCAACACTTACCAGGGAATATTTGCACCCACATTAGTGGGAGAGTGGGATTTTCTCTACCATGCCTGTGCTGTGACAGTGGCAGGAAACTATGCCTACGCTGTGGGGGCCGGGTTGAAGATCATTGATATTAGCAACCCCACTACCCCCACCCTCAAGGGCAGTTATAATACATCAGGCGCTGCTAGAGGTGTGCAAGTAGTCGGTAACTACGCCTACGTTGCTGATTGGAATTCTGGACTACAAATCATAGACATTAGCAACCCCACTACCCCCACCCTCAAGAGCAGTTATGATACATCTAACTTGGCTTGGGATGTGAAAGTAGTCGGTAACTATGCTTATGTTGCTGACGGCTTTGGTGGTTTAAAGATTATTAATGTCAGTGAGTTTACTAACCAAGCACCCACTAATCTCACACTCTTTACCAGCACCGTTGCCGAAAACCAAATTATTGGTACAGTAGTTGGTAATCTCAGTAGCACAGACCCAAATACAGGAGACACCTTTACCTATAGTTTAGTTACTGGGGACGGTGCAACGGATAATAATTTCTTCACCATTACCAATAATCAACTTACCACTAACTCTGTATTTGACTTTGAAACCAAAAACAGTTACAGCATTAGAGTCAAAACCACAGACCAAGGTGGGTTATCTTTCGAGAAACAATTAACCATTGGAGTAACTGATGTTAATGAAAACTTCACTACTACATCGCAACAAAATATTATCGTCGTGCAAAATGGAGATAACACAATTACCAGCACATTTGCCAATTTACAGCAAAATGACACCCTCCAGGTTGGTACTGGTACGGATACCCTAATTATCACAGGGGGGACAGTTGATGATAGTATCTCCATTAATGCCAATAACACCCCCAATCAATTAGATATTCCAGGGACAACAGTATTAGGATTTGAACGCTTTGATTTAAGCGGATTTGCTGGGACAGTCAGCTTTAACGGTACTGCTGGTAATGATTGGATTAAAGGTGGTACAGGAAACGATGATTTAACCGGTGGAGATGGTAATGATTACCTGAATGGAGGAACTGGTGCAGATTTATTAATCGGTGGTGGTGGCAATGACACTTATGTGCTAGACAATACTGGCGATATCATTGCTGAAGGCTTAAATGGTGGTATTGATACCGTTGAATCTTCTATCACTTGGACATTAAAAACCAACCTAGAAAACCTGACTTTAACCGGAACAACCGCTATTAACGGTACAGGTAATAACCTGAATAATATCATTACTGGTAACAGTGCT
>NZ_PGEM01000089.1 GCF_002934005.1 Cuspidothrix issatschenkoi CHARLIE-1
AAACTGCGGAAGGCTTAATATACATAAGACATAAGCTACAGATATTGGATATTTTTACAAAAATTGCCTCTTTACCCTGTTCCCTGTTCCCTGTTCCCTCTTTCAGACTGGTAATTTAGCATAACAAGTACGGTAGAACCTTAATTTTTAATTCCCATAACCCATTGTCTTCCTACTCCTTCGGTAAAGTTTCCACTTTTCCTATGACCTGAATCATCAATTATCAAAGGGATAAAGGCAAGAACAAACCTTTACCCCTATGAGAATTGTAGGCAAATCAGGCAAGGCAAATATTATTTATTCGACAACATTCTCCTTAACTAATCTTTGGTCAGATGCTACTGCCAGAAGTTCTTCTACAATATCCCAAGCTGCTGCACATTCACGAGAAGAATCGCCCTTAGTTGTACAAATTTTTCTCGCTTCTTCCCTTGCAACTTCTATTTCGTCTTCAATAAAGATGCGTTTTGGATTTTCAAACAAATCACTTTTTCTGAGGATATCTGTAATTGAGATAATTCCTAATAGCTTACCTTTAATTACAGGGGCGCGACGGACGCCAGTGACAACAATGCAAGGCTTGGTCATGATTTCATAAACTCGCACTTGTTTGGAGTCCTTACCGTAAGCAGCAACTTTATAAACAATATCAGTTTCACTGACCATACCATAGGGGTCATTTTCTGTGCGGGGTTCAACAATTAAAGAGCGCAAACCTTTATATTTCATTAAATCTACAGCTTCTGCTACGGTTGCTGAACCACGAATTGTTACAACTTCTGTGGTCATTATGTCTTCAGCTTTCATCATCGGTTTATAAGTTCCTATCAATAGTTGGGTTAAAATTTGTATTACTTGTGAATTGTAATGAATTTGCAAAAATCCCGTTTCAGATTTCTCCAGATTGCTCATTGTTCTTATGTAAATGAGTATGGTTGACTGGGCAAAAAACCATCAATTCTTGGATTTAATCTTCGTAAATTCTGGCTTCTAAAGCATCGGGAAATTCCTGACAATACATCTCAAAATAGCTTTTTGGATTTTCCACAAAGTCACTTTTTCTGAGGATATCGGTAATTGAGATGATTCCCAATAGCTTACCTTTAATTACAGGGGCGCGACGGATGCCTGTATTGGCAAATAAACGGGCTATATACTCCACACCAAGCTCAGGATTGACCACAATGCAAGGCTTGGTCATAATTTCATAAACTCGCACTTGTTTGGAGTCTTTACCATAAGCACCAACTTTATAAACAATATCAGTTTCAGTTATCATGCCATAGGGGTCATTTTCTGTGCGAGGTTCGACAATTAAAGAGCGCAGATGGCGTTCTTTCATAAGTGCTACAGCTTCTGCTACGGTTGCTGAACCACGAATTGTCACAACTTCTGTGGTCATTATGTCTTCAGCTTTAATCATGGTTGAAATCCTGAAAGTAATGAGTATGAATTTGTGGGATTTTCATTTGGTAAATGTCTACATATAGAGGAGAATAAAATAGATGTACTCATCTCTAATATGTTCTGCTTAGACACTTCTGGAGAAAGATTAGATGTCGTTAATGGTTGAAAATTACTTGGTATTCCAGGTGCGTAAGCTTCAATGACAGTTCCATCCAGAGAGCGTATTACCATCAGGTAGTCACAAACTGGACACTCTGTGCGGATAATTTGATTAATCAAAGAATACTTGTGAGCTAGTTTTTCATCAGTTAAAAACTGACGTTTTGCTTCACTACCGCAATTAGGACATGGAAATATATACGCTCTCTGCATGGAGAAACTCCCTTAAGAATGTTAAAGTATTTTGTTTAAAGCTGTAGTGAATTTTTCATAGGGAACTACCCCAACAACTATTTCTGATAATTTACCTTTATTGAAAAACATAACTGCGGGAATACTGCGAATACCGTACTTTTTAGCAATGCTTTGATTTTCGCCGTCACCAACATCTAGTTTGACTACTTTTGCCTGATCTTTGTATTCTTCAGCCAGTTTATCCATTAAAGGAGCAACCATCCTACAAGGTCCGCACCAAGTTGCGGTACAGTCCATAACAAACAACTCTTCCGCCTCTAAGAGCGATTCAAATTCTGATTTTTGGATATATTTAACAAGAGTTTCATTCAGACTTTCAGAAGTAGCCATAGGTTTCTCCAGGAAAAATTTAAATTGGTGATTATGTAGTTGTAAGATGGAAAATTGTCAAATAATTGAGGTTATTTGTTGAGGTAACGCAAGGCTCATAAGTGCTATAACTCTCATGCCATATAAATTGTAATCTTTTGATTTTTCTTTTCTTTCGCATAAAATAGGCAGGAATTTTACTTTATTTTTGTGTCATGTAGATAAAATATTTTCTCCTGATTTGATTGATATTTTCCCAGCAGTTAAATTTTTCTTATTTGCTGTTAAATAAGATTTGGCAACGGAATCTTGTAAAAACTGAGTTACCATTTCAACTGAGCGATCGCCATTAATCATACTTAAACAATTTTGTTGGCGATAATACTGAATTAAGGACGCAGAATGCTCATGATAGATTTCTATCCGTTTGTAAATATTATCACGAGTATCATCTAAGCGACTTCGTTGCAGTAACCTTTGCAAGGAAACATCAATGGGGACATAAAAGCTAAAAACTTGGTCGTAAAGCTGTTTTGATGAAGCATTGTGGTCTTTAGCCTGGATTCCTAATAGTAGTTGATCAAGAAGTTTCACCTGGGATAAGTTACTAGGAAATCCATCTAGAATCCAACCCTGTTGAGCAGAGGTATGATTTAAGCGTTGGCGAATGATATTCAGCAGGAAATCATCTGGAACTAAATCGCCTCTTTCTATATAGGGCTTGACTTTTAAGCCAAAAGAAGTCTCCTTGGCGATCTCCTGACGGCATATATCATCCATGGAAATATGCGGAATTTGCCATTGGCTTGATAGTGCTGCCCCCTGCGTACTCTTGCCCGCACCCGGTACTCCCAAGAAAATCAATCGCATTCAAACAACCCCTATTTCCAACTGAAAATGAGATGAAATCAACAACCAATACAATCCCCAAAGATAGGATCTAGGACTAGCCAATATTTGAGATATCATGTCTACAGAGGTGATTGAATTCTGAAAACAATGGCAACCGAAAAATCAAAAGACTCTTACCTGTGGGAAAAACTAGACCAGGCCAGGAAAGCGAAAGCTGCTAGTGGCGGCTATGCCGGCTATGGTTCACCTGCTTTTGGTCAACAGTCAGTTAATGGTGAACTAGTAGATAATCCATCTGAACAACAGATCATTGAATTAATTCGCCGTCACCACAAGTCAGGAAAATCACTTCCACAAATTGCCGCGTGGCTAAACCAGCAAGGATACACAACCAAGCGAGGGAGTCAGTGGCAACCTGTATCAGTTAAAAGAGTCCTAGACAGGCTATATGGTAAAATACAGAGGATTTCTGGCATGGATGAAGACTGATGTACTTATTGGCTCTGATTTAGAACCACAAAGCAAAAATGTCTTCTTTTGCCCCTATTTGGATAGGCCAGTTTAAATTTTATCCCCCATTTACCTTTTAATCGTTAAACCCTTTATATGTAAACTGTTTCCCCGATTCATCCTTTACATCCCCCGTATCATAACCGAAATTTATAGAAAATGATATGTATATGACAAAAACTTTACAAAACTTCATAAATTAACTTCATCAGCTATTGTGAACCATGCAAATTGATGACTCACCCATTGGCGTTCCCTGTTTAGAAGAGGCGATAGATAGGCATCCACTGCTCGTTGCGCCCCAGACTTCTCTAATTGATGTTGTGAATTTAATGAATCAGACGCGAGGTAATAATAGTTGTTTATTACCTGATTTTGATTCAGCAATTGGCTTTAGTTCCATGGGAGGTATGCGTTCAAGTTGTATTTTAGTCATGGAAGGAACAGAAATACTAGGTATTTTCACAGAGCGAGATATTGTCAAACTTACAGCAGAGGGTAGAGATTTTGCTAATGTGAAAATAGCTGATGTCATGGTGCATCCAGTCATAACCCTGGCGGAAAACGCATTTCGGGATATCTTTGCTGCACTGTTTTTGTTTCGACGATATCGTATTCGCCACTTGGTGATCATCAATGCAGAGAAACAACTTGTGGGGATTGTCTCCCCAGAAAGTATTAGGCAAGTTTTGCGCCCCACCAACTTGCTGAAAATGCGGCGGGTGTCAGAAGTAATGACCACTCAGGTAATTCATGCACCACCCACAGCCTCCGTACTCAGCTTGGCACAGATGATGGCGGAGCATCAAGTTAGTTGCGTAGTGATAACGAAAAGTGCTTCTGGGAATGATGCCGAATCCGGTTGGAAACCAGTAGGAATTGTTACAGAAAGAGACATAGTACAATTCCACGCATTGGGATTAAATCTGCCTCAAATTCAAGCAAGAACAGTGATGAGTACACCCTTATTTTTGCTTAGTCCAGAAGATTCCCTATGGTTTGCCCATCAAGAAATGCAGCAGCGGCGAGTGCAGCGATTAGTTGTATCCTGGGATTGGGGAGCAAAGTTAGCGATCGTAACTCAAACCAGTTTGTTACGGATATTTGATCCACTGGAGATGTATGGAGTCATAGAAACATTACAAATAACTGTAGCTCAATTGGAAACAGAGAAAGCTAAATATTTCCATAGCCAAACTAACCCCACCGAACTACCTCTACAGCCAGATTTAAAGCAGATACACAAACAACACATAGTTGCTGACGAAAACTTAGATAACTTGATTGCTACTGTGCAAAGCCGGATAGAACATTTGATGAAAAACCCTGATTTATCCACAGAATTACAGCAAATGTATTTAGGTTTAGCGACAACGGAGATGGAAAAAATCCGCCATTGTCTTCATAGCTAAAAAATTCTCGCAAATTACCGAATTCCTAACAACAAACAAGTTGTGTAACCAAATTAGCAATGTAATTAGACAAGTACCTGGACAGAATTGATTATATATTAGTTATTTACCAATTCTTTCCCAGTCAAGGATTTAAGCCCAGATATTTGTGTAATTAGGGCTTGCTGAATAAAGCTATAATCGGTTATTAATAGGGGTTTCGCGGATTTTAAGAACAAGCAAGTGCAAGGTGTTCCCTGTTCCCAGTTAAGAGTTCCCTGTTCCCTCTCCTCACAGACAACTTTTTCAGCAACCCATAATTAATTTTTCCTATTACTTCAGATATTATTCATGGTAATCATTACCAGAACCAAACCGCCATTTATCTATTAACCGATGCCAGTAATATTGTTGTTGCATAGATAAATTATTAACTAAAAATTCTATCACTGGAGTTACAAAAAATAACCCATTATAAACGCATAAGTTAATATAATGTAACATCCAATCTAACAAACTCAATAAACCAACTTGGGGAATGATTTTCGCAACTAATAAAGGCTGGGATAAACCAGTTTTTACCAAAGTTTTTGTTAACGCCCCAAACTGAACAATATCTTGTAAAAAAGGTTTTAAAACAGGTGTTCCTAACTGTTGCATTTGGGCAAATACAGCAGAGAGTAATTGGTTAATTTGGTTGGGATTAATTTTCTGATTGACACCGACACTCATGGCTTTTTGAAATAGCCAAGTTACACTTAAACTTGGTTGATAGGGTTGGAGAATTGCTAAAGATTGGACAGACAATTGATCAGTTTTTAATGCTTCTGCGATTCCCAACGTTAACCTTTGTAAATGACGCACCATAGCCCCAAAACCACCAAAACTTAACGGTGATTGATTACCGCTACTATCTCCTACAAATAAAATCCGATTCCAAGGAGTTGCTAAAGGACTTTGACGATAACTAGGAAAAAAACCAAACAACGCCCGTTGAAAATTTAATTCATTAATTTCCACACCTTGATATTCTGGTAATAGGCGTAAATATTCATCAAATAAAGTTTCTAAACTTAATCGTTGTGCATCGGCATCCATATAAGTAAATAAATATGTGGTTCTACCATCCTTAGCTGGAAAAGCTTCCCAGAAATATTGACATTGATTTTCCAAAGGTGTGAAAGATAACAACAAGTCTCCTGAGTCATTTTTTGGAAATCCTGTTGCACAACTTCCTACAACCAAGCAAAGCGCATCCGGTTTTTTTCCTTGACGCGCTTGTTGGCTAATGGGAGAAAGATTTCCCATAGCATCCAATAACAATTTGGCGGTAAATTGGTTATTTACCATCACCCCATTAGGGTGAACTACTGCATCGCTAAAGGGTGTATTTTCCAATAATTTCCCCCCAGCATTGAGAAAGCGAGTTTTTAAGGTTTCCAATAAATAAATAGGATTGACACCAATATTCAAAACATCTTCTACCCATACTTCTGTACCTCCTTGAAAGCTAACTCGTGCGGGGTTGTATTCAGTAACAATAGATTGTGCTAATTCCGCTTCCGTCAGTAAGTCCAATTCCCGAAACACTGCTAACTCTTTGCGAGAAATATTCCATTCCTGTTCTCTACCGCGCAAAATTCCCCTTTCTAGCAATGCGACGCGCACACCACGTACAGCTAAGGCGCAACCAATCAAAATTCCTAAAGTTCCACCGCAAATAATGGCATCAAATTCTACAGATTCTAAATTTTTGGGATTTTCTTTAACTACGTTGGGTATAGGTGCGTTATTATTTCGCAGGGATGTTAGTATCCTGTCAGTACGACGCAAACCCCCTAAAACATCGCCTGGTAGTTGGGAAAGAATTTCTTCAGTTAATGACATAAGGACTAATTCCAGTAATAAAAGCGATTATAAATCGCCACTATACAAACACCTCCTCCACTTTATTTAAAGGGAGCAAGATTTCAAAAATCCAGAATTTCCCCACATAAATAGGTTTTGCTCTTATAAATACAGTTACTAGCCACATCAATGATTCTAGATAAGCAAGTCTTATTAATCCCATCCACTATTTTTTGTCAAGTGATATTGACACTTTGTAACAATCTTGTTATATTAGTTTACATAAAGTAAAAAACACCATGTATACCACCACCAACGAAAACGGCATCCTTAACAACTACGCTCCCGAAACCAAGTTCTACTACGCCGAATCTCCTTCCAAAGAACAGCAAAGTAAATATGCTTTTCAAGGCGCAGTAGCAGTTTTATTTATAATTTCTATAGTTTTTATTGCTTTGGGGGTTAGCTAAAATCTTCAGCTTCGGTACTTGCATCTAATCGTCATTCATATTTCTCCTAATCAACCCTGGCCAGTTTCACCAGGGTTTTTTTTGCCATAATTTACTATGATTGGTATTGGTAAAGTAAGTCAAGCCAGGATGCTGGCAATATCTAATCACCTCCTGGAAAAGATAAGATAAATTTTATAGAGTAGAAAAAACAAACAATGTCTAACAACCGTTCTGGAATCTTTATTGGCGGTTTGATGCTAGGAACAGCTATTGGCACTTTAGTCGGTTTAGTAGTTGCTCCCCGCACAGGACGCGAAACCCGTAAACTGATTAAAAAATCAGCTAATGCCATCCCTGAACTGGCAGAAGATATATCTACCAGCGTACAAATACAGGCAGATCGTCTGGCGCATAGCACCCTGCAAACCTGGGATCAAACCGTGGATAGACTGCAAGAAGCGATCGCCGTCGGTATAGAGGCAACCCAACAAGAAAACCAAAACTTACATCAACAAAATACTGTTAATATTAGCAACACAACAGAAAACTCAAATCCTCAGACTCAACAACCAGAACATTCATAAATGGCTTAACTGTGACTGATCCTTTATTTTGGCTGGGACTATCCCTCCTCTTAGTTGCTGCCAGTCTCACGGCCGTTTTGGTGGCAGCTATACCCGCTTTACAGGAATTAGCCCGTGCTGCTCGCAGTGCCGAAAAATTCTTTGATACCCTTTCACGGGAGTTACCACCTACTCTCAACGCTATTCGCAACACCAGTTTAGAAATCACAAATTTAACCGATGATGTGAGTGAAGGTGTCAAAAGTGCCGGTCAAGTTGTCAAACAATTTGATCAAAGTCTAGATAGTGCCAAACAACAAGCAGAAAATATTCAAATTACTACCCGTAGTGTTTTTGTTGGGCTTAAAGCCGCATGGAAAACCTTGACACGGAAAAAACCCAACCGTATAAATGTTCAACGTTTACCGTAAGGATTCAGGGAACAGGGAACAGGGAACAGGGAATAGGAAAGAAAAATGTTCTTCATCCTTCATCCTTTGCTGAACCCAAATTGGCGTATTCTCTGATAACTTGTTGAACATAATTTTGATATTGCTTTAGTTTTTCCATTCTACAATTGCCTCCTGAATAGGATCATAAATAATTAGTTTAACTTCAGAGCGTTGAACAACTGTTTTGATAAATTGCAATTGAAAGAAAGCACTATAAACTCCTAAAGGAACAGCTAAATATAAAACTCTTTCTGGTTCTTTCTCTTCTAATGCCAAACGATAATTCAAAAACTGGCCAACTGCTGTATGAAATTGAGAAATATTAGATGTACCTGTGAAACTCTTAATTTAAACTACTATTTTTTGTCCAGTTCTTTCAGCAGCTAGAATTTCTTCAGCCCCAATATCAATATACATTTCTACATCACCAACTTCAATCCTCAAAGGAACATCTGTGATCACCCAACCTTCTTTTTCTAATCCTTTTCTAACAGCATCATGAAAAATATCTTTAGCTGGCATTGGTTTAAAATTTAGTCTTTTTATGTAAGGATTCAGGTGAAGTGATAAGATCCCCGACTTCTTTGATTGATTGTATTCGGAAAGGATAAATCTATCAAAGAAGTCGGGGATCTGGAAACAAGTGCTATAGCTGAATACTTACTATTCAATTTACAAACAACACATAAAAGCAAAATGCACAAACTTCTCACATTTCATAACGAAAAACTCCTCCGTCAAGCACTCACTCACCGTTCCTATGTCAACGAAAACCCAGGAGAAGGAGAACATAACGAGCGCTTAGAATTTCTTGGTGATGCTATTTTAAATTTCCTCAGTGGAGAATATCTTTATCGTTGTCATCCCGAAAAAGGAGAAGATGAATTAACCCGCCGACGTTCCGCATTAGTAGAAGAAAAACAACTGGCAAAATTTGCCATAGAAGTAGGTTTAGATTTTAGAATGAGATTAGGAAAAGGAACAATTAGAGATGGCGGTTTTCAAAATCCTAACTTATTAAGTAGTACCTTTGAGGCTGTAATTGGGGCTTATTATTTAGATAATAATCGTGATGTTGAACCACTTCGTGCAATTGTTGAACCATTATTTGATTCCGCATCAGAACACATTGTCGAAATCCGTTCTAATGTAGATTCCAAAAATCGTTTTCAGGAATGGGTACAGGCTCAAGGTAACACAAATCCCCCTAAATATGCTACAGAACAAATTGGCGGACCCTCTCACGCACCAGAATTTAGAGCGAAAGTATTAGTAGAGGGTGAAGAATACGGAGAAGGTAAAGGACGTAATAAAAAAGAAGCCGAAAAAGCTGCTGCTGAAGATGCTTTGGCGAAATTGAAAAAAAGAGGTTTGTTAGATTGATAATTGTTGATTCTCAGCAATTTATCTGAATCTTCCTAGGGAATAGGAAATAAAAATCAGTAGTTAAGTAACTAATATTTTTATCAATACTGATGCTATCACTAAACATCAATGTTATGGTGCTATCATTGATTTTGAGTAAGTCAGCCTAGTCCAGCAAGTAACAATCAACATTGCTGGAACGGAGGAACCAAATTGTGGGGCGTGTTTTTGTCTTGATTAATTGAATCATTTGAGGTTCATAACTCAAAAAAATCGAAAATCGAGCAAAAAAGGGTATCTCTCAACTCTAGCCCGTCAGCTAACTTCGTAGGCATTGAGAGGAGACTGAAGAGACAGAATTTTAATGATTTTCTGATCTCATCAGTGTCCAAGATTGGTACAAGTTAATGTTTTCGTACCCAAGCTTAACTCTGCTGAGGTAAAATAAATGATATTGCAACTAAATTTAGCTGCTATTTTTGCAGTTGCCGGAAAAGCTGTTTGGAAAAAAGCTAAACCTGTAGTTATTCAGGATGTTTTCTTATTCCCCGCATTAGGATGTTTAGGAATTATTGTCTTGTGGTGGCTGGTAGCACTGGCGAACCATGAATTAATGCCCACACCTCCAGAAGCATTAATTGCTAATTGGGACTATATCTTACATCCATTCTATGAAAGAGGCCCAGGTGATTTAGGAATTGGTTGGTTATTATTAGCAAGTTTACGGCGGGTAATATTAGGATTTGGTTTAGGTGCATTAGTAGCCATTCCCTTGGGATTTTTAATTGGAATGTCTAGACCGGCAATGCTGGCTTTTAATCCCATTATTCAGATTTTTAAACCAGTATCACCATTAGCTTGGTTGCCCATTTCTTTATCTCTGTTTAATTTAGCAGATCCTTCGGCAATTTTTGTGATTTTTATTACTTCCCTATGGCCGACAATTATTAATACTGCTTTGGGGGTTTCTAGCGTTCCTAAAGATTATTTAGATGTGGCACAAGTTTTAGAAATGCCTCGTTGGCGACAAATTACCAAAATTATTTTACCTGCGAGTTTACCTTATATTTTTACAGGTTTACGAATTAGTTTAGGGATAGCTTGGTTGGTAATTGTAGCTGTAGAAATGCTCACAGGTGGAACAGGAATTGGCTTTTTTGTGTGGGATGAATGGAGTCGTTTAAATCTGAGTTCGGTATTTTTAGCAGTGTTTGTTATTGGTATTACAGGTTTAGTTTTAGATTACGCTGTGGGCAAAATTCAAGAATTGGTTACTCACCGTCCAGGAAATTTAAAGTAATGAAATTGAGCTGAATTTCAAGTGTTTTATTCAGAATTCAGGATACAGAATACAGGATTGATAATAAATTAGAGTTTTCGAGTTATTGGATGATTCCTGATACAAACAAATATTCTAACTCCTGTACAGGCGAACGGACGTTCGCCCCTTCTAACTCGGTTAATTCTGCTATAAATTAAATCCAAAATAATAAAAACCATGAGTGAAAATCATTTAACTCGCCGAAATTTTATTAAAGTCATAGGTGCGACAACAGCCGGTTTAGCTTTATCATCATGTAATGTTTCCGGAGATAAATCTGCAAAGGGACTAACAGAAGAAGCTTTAGCAGTAACACCGATAGTCAGACCCCAAGATTTAGAAAAATCGGATATTACCGTTGGTTATGTACCTGTAAATGATTGTGCGCCATTTGCGATAGCTTGGAAAAAAGGATTTTTCCGCAAATATGGCTTAAACGTCACACTCAACCGGGAAGCCAGTTGGGCTACCTCCCGCGACGGTTTAATTTTCGGTCGTCTCGATGCTTCCCCTGTTGTTTCCGGTGCAGTCACCAACGCCAGAATAGGCGCGGAAGGGGCGCGTCATGCCCCCCTATGTGCAGCAATGACTATTCACCGCCATGGTAACGCCATGACTATGAATAAGGATATGTGGGACTATGGCATCCGTCCTTGGTATGAATATCAACAAAAATACGGTGATGGGGCTTTAGAAGCCTTTGGGCGAGACTTTCGCGGCTATTTTGACAAACAACCCCCAGAAAAGAAAGTTTGGGCTGTAGTCCTCAGTTCTGCTATTTATGAATACTTTGCCCGCTATCTTTCTGCTGCTGCTGGTGTTGATCCTCTTAAAGAATTTCGGGTAATTATTATTCCCCCACCGCAAATGGTGACAAACATGAGAATTGGCGCAATGGAAGCCTACATGGTCGCCGAACCTTGGAACACTAGAGCAATTACGAGTAATCAAGGTATCGGTTTTACCTTCGCCCAAGGTAAGGAAATTTGGCACGGCCACCCAGATAGACTACTGGGAGTAATGGAATCTTTTATTGTTAATTATCCAAAAACTTACCGTTCTTTAGTCAAAGCGATGATAGAAGCGTGTCAATATTGTGGGAAACCTGAAAATCGTCAAGAAATAGCCGAATTACTCACAGAAAGATCATTTACAGGTGCAAAACCCAAAAAACCAGGTGATCCTATTACTAAGTTTACAGGACCGGGAATTATTGGCAATTATAACTATGGAGGTTTTGATGGTAAGGACCGCACTATCCAAGCAGATGATACCACAATTTTTTATGATCTTCCTAACAGTATTCCCCACGAAGAAGGAGAACATTCTACATTTTTATGGCGTTCTCGGAGTATTTGGTTAATGACTCAAGCAGCGCGTTGGGGACAAATCAAGGAAATACCTAAAAACGCCGAACAAGTAGCAGCGCAAGGTTGGAGAACAGACTTATATAGAGAGATAGCCACAGAAATGGGAATTAAATGCCCCAAGGATGATTATAAAATTGAACCATCAACAGCATTTATAGATAAAAAATCATTTGATCCGAGTGATCCTGTAGGATATCTTAATAGTTTTCCGATCCGTGCTAATGCACCTTCTCGATTTTTTGTATCTTAAAAAAAGTTATCAAATCTCAGGTAATTAATCATGCAATATACAACATTACAACATCATGACTTTCCCAAAACTATGGAGCGCAACGGATTTTTAGAAATCGAAAATCTAGTTAAGTCTTATTCTAGACCTGACAAGGAAGAATTTGTGGTTTTAGATCATGTGAATCTGACCATTGAGGAAAATGAATATATTTCTGTAATTGGTCATTCCGGCTGCGGAAAATCCACCTTACTAAAAATAATTGGTGGTTTTGAAAAAGCGACATCTGGATCAGTTCGTTTAGATGGTAAAGAAATTCGCAAACCAGGCGCAGATAGAATGATGGTATTTCAAAACTATTCATTATTGCCTTGGTTAACTGTGCGAGAAAATATCCGTTTAGCTGTAGATGAAGTTCTCAAAAATGCCAATCGTGCTGAAAAAATTAGCATTGTTAATGAACATTTGGCTATGGTAAACTTAACCGCAGCGGCAGACAAATATCCTGATCAAATTTCTGGAGGAATGAAACAAAGAGTTGGTATTGCCAGGGCTTTAGCTATTCGTCCGAAAATGTTATTAATGGATGAACCTTTTGGGGCTTTAGATGCCTTAACCCGTGGTAAATTACAACGTCAAGTTTTAGATATTTGGGAAAGTCATCGTCAGGCGGTAATGATGATTACCCATGATGTAGATGAAGCAATTTATATGTCTGATCGAATTATCTTAATGACTAATGGACCATCTGCAAAAATAGGTGAAATTTTAACAGTTCCCTTTAAACGTCCTAGAGATAGAATGGCCATGCGTAATTCTAAAGAATATTTTGAACTTCGCAATCATGCTCTTAATTTTCTTGACGAACATTTTACATCGGAGGAGTAATATAGCAGGTGACAGTGCTAAAAGCCTTTTTGTATCTAGGTTGTAGTAATGATTTATGTCATAACTGCCCTGTCCATTGCTATAACAAATAACAAGATCCCCGACTTCTTTAAGAAGTCGGGGATCTGAATCTATATAAATGAAAAAATGGTGGGTTTTAGTATTACTAACTCACCATTTTTTTGAATATTGATGTGATGAAAATTTACTTGTTAGGTTGGGGTGTCATGCGTAAATAAGGTTTAATTTCTTGATAACCTTTGGGGAATTTTTCTTTGAGGACTTCGGGATCTTTCAAAGATGGAACAATTACGCAGTCTTCCCCATCTTTCCAGTCTGCTGGTGTTGCAACACTGTAATTATCTGTTAATTGCAAAGAGTCAATAACGCGCAAAATTTCATCAAAGTTACGTCCAGTGCTAGGAGGATAGGTAAAGGTAAGACGTAATTTTTTGTTGTTGTCAATAATAAACACAGAACGCACGGTGACAGTGGCCGCTGCGTTGGGATGAATCATATCATAAAGTTCAGAAACTTTACGATCTGGATCTGCCAAAATTGGGTAGTTAAGAGTGGTGTTTTGGGTTTCTTGAATGTCACCTACCCAACCATTATGAGAGTCTACATCATCAACACTGAGAGCGATCGCCTTGACGTTACGTTTGTCAAATTCTGGTTTTAGTTTAGCAACAGTACCGAGTTCGGTTGTGCAAACTGGTGTAAAGTCAGCAGGGTGGGAGAATAGCACTACCCAGCTATCACCAGCCCATGTATAAAAATCTATTTCCCCATGAGTAGAGGCTTGAGTAAAGTTGGGTACTGTATCACCAAGACGGAGAGTCATGCAAAATTCCCTGTATTCTAGAAAGACATCTATATTTTACTGTGACATGATCACACAGAAGTGAAATTGTGCCATTAGTCTGTCGCAGGTAGCAACAATATTTACAAATCGTATACAAAGTTAAGAGACTTTTACTTCCCCATTCTGCCCCATCACCTTGAGAGAAATTGTTCTTTGAGACTAAGGGTAGGAGTGTCTACTGGGGACTTTTTTCGATTTGGGAGATTTTTTCGGTTTTACCATGTTTGCAGTCTCCTAACTCCTACTTCCTTTATGTTTATCCCAGGTGTGTTTGCACTTGTGAAACTAATTCGGTTGTCCAATGGTTGACAAGTTCAGTGTCGGCGGCTTCTACCATGACTCTAATGACTGGTTCTGTACCAGAGGCACGGACGAGAATTCTGCCAGTATCACCCATGGCGGCTTCAGCTTTAGCGATCGCTTGTTGAACAGGTTGACATTTTTCCCATCCTAACCGCCGTTCCCGATCTAATACTCGCACATTCCGTAATATTTGGGGGTAGGTTTGAAAACTTTGATCTACCATTTCTCCCAGGGAAAGATGAGCTTCTTTGACTAGGGCGGCGATATGCAAGGCGGTTAATAAGCCATCGCCGGTCATGGCATAATGACTACAAAGGATGTGACCTGATTGTTCTCCTCCTAGCATTCCTCCAGTTTTCCGCATTTCCGCTTGCACATATTGATCACCTACGGAGGTACGGATTAATTTACCTCCTAATTGTTGCCAAGCTCTTTCAAAGCCCAGGTTAGCCATGACGGTGGACACAATCAGGTTATCTGGTAGCTGTTGTTTTTGTTGCAGGTGGCGACCCCAAAGGTAAAGAATGTAATCACCGTTGACTGATCTGCCCGTATTATCCACAGCTAAAACCCGATCTGCATCACCATCAAAGGCAAAACCCATATCGGCTCCGTGTTCTTTAACTGCGGTTTGGAGTATATCTAGATGTGTAGAACCACAATTAACATTAATGCGATCACCATCGGCTTCGTTATGTAGAGAAATAACCTCCGCCCCCATTTCCTGAAATACCTTTGGGGCTAAACCTACTGCTGCACCCCAAGCCAAATCTAATACAATTTTCATACCCTGGAGATTGATTCCAGATTGTAAGGGTGTTTGGATAGATTGACTATATTTTTGGATTAACTCCGTCCGTGAATAATGTTGGCCACAATTATTTATACTCAACCCTGGAGATAATTTGCCTCTTAATCCCGCCTCAATTTCCCTTTGTAGGGCTGGGGATAGCTTACCACCATGGCCATCAAAAATTTTAATTCCATTGTCTTCTGGGGGATTGTGGCTGGCGGAAATCATGATCCCACCAATAGCATTGGTGATGCTAGTAAGATAAGCTACGCAAGGTGTGGGACATAATCCCAAATACCACACTTCTAAACCAGCAGCAGTTAAACCGGCACTCAATGCCATAGCTAACATATCACTGGAGTTACGAGAATCCTGTCCTAAAATGATTGGACCTGACTCAGTAACATGATTTTGTAAAACCACACCAGCCCAAAAACCCACTTGTAAGGCTAAAGGCTCATTTAACAATTCTCCCACCTTGCCGCGAATCCCATCCGTACCAAATAAGGGGTTTGTAGGCAATGGGAGAGGATTTAACATCCAATTATTATCCACCTCTGTCACCAATCCTGAACTATAGCCTTGACTCCGAGCCACTGATAAAACCATAAATCTTTACACTCCACACAATCACACAAAAAAATAACACGCTTTTGGGCTATTCTGGACGTTCGTTCCACAGCAAATCGACTCGTTGCTTAATGATTTTTAATATAAATTCTCATCAAATAGGTCTAATGTAACGTTTTAATGGGGTTTTTTAACCATTGTGTACGAAAAGCTCCCACAGTTAATTTTTTTACAGTTGAGAATTTTAATATGAGCAGCAATTTAGCAAGCAAATTACGTGTAGGTACAAAGAAAGCACACACTATGGCAGAAAACGTGGGTTTTGTCAAGTGTTTTTTAAGAGGAGTTGTAGAAAAAAACTCCTACCGCAAATTGGTTGCTAATTTTTACTTTATCTACTCAGCGATGGAAGAGGAGATGGAAAAACACAAAGATCATCCAATTGTTGGTAAGATTTATTTTCCTGAACTCAACCGTAAGCATACCTTAGAGCAGGATTTAGCTTACTACTATGGTTATAACTGGCGGGAACAGGTGAGATTGTCCCCTGCGGGTGCAGCTTATGTCAACCGGATTCGGGAAATTTCCGCCACTGAACCAGAATTGTTAATTGCTCATTCTTATACTCGCTATTTAGGTGATTTATCGGGGGGACAAATCCTCAAAAATATTGCTCAAACGGCAATGAATCTCACCGAAGGCAAAGGAACTGCTTTTTATGAGTTTGCAGATATTACCGATGAAAAGGCATTTAAAGCCCAGTATCGCCAAAACCTAGATGCCATGCCTATTGATGATACTACAGGCAATCGCATTGTGGAAGAAGCTAACTCCGCTTTTGGCATTAATATGAAAATGTTCCAAGAATTGGAAGGCAACTTAATTAAAGCAATCGGTATCATGGTTTACAATGCCTTAACCCGCAAACGCACCAAAGGTAGTACAGAACTCGCTACTGCTGAGTAATCTTTGTTAAGCAAGAACTATAGCCGGTGACAAGTGCTACGCCACGGTGACAGGTGACAGTTATCAGAGCCTTTCCCTATCTAAATTGTAGTTGTGCTTCATGTCCTAACAGCATTGTCTACGGCCATAAAAATTATCATCATATCTAGGGGTAATATCCCTCTGATTTTTTTCTTTTGAGGAAAGCAACCGGAGGGATGTTACCCTAAGTTTTAATCATCTAAGTAATTAGTTGGAAAAAAGAAATAGGATTTGCCTCAATTTTATCAAAGACCCGTTATTTTTTGCAGATAGTCTGTTTGTGAAAAATCCCGAAAGAGTAGAGACAATGATGATGTTAATGGCATTATGTCTTTTAGTTTATAATTTAGGACAAAGACAATTGAGAATGTCATTGAAAGCACAAAAAGCAATAGTTAAAAATCAACTGAATAAACCAACAGAATCTCCCACATTAAGATGGATATTTCAGTGTCTTCCAAGGTATTCATCTTTTGATGATACAAGGATTCTCAACGTAATGGAGTCACACTGTCATATCTTGCAATTTTTA
>NZ_PGEM01000010.1 GCF_002934005.1 Cuspidothrix issatschenkoi CHARLIE-1
GGAGGAAGGAACTACTGCACCAGAAATGATGTTGTTTCCGTAGAGTAATGAACCTGCAACTGGTTCACGGATACCGTCAATGTCAACGGGAGGAGCAGCTATGAATGCAATGGCGAAGCAAGCGATAGCAGAGAGAAGAGTAGGTATCATCAGTACGCCGAACCAACCGATATAGATGCGGTTGTCTGTGCTGGTGATGAATTCGCAAAAGCGATCCCATACGTTGGCGCTTTGGCGCTGTTGTAAGGTGGTGGTCATGTGTTTATGATTGCGTTTGAGTTATGTATGTTTCGGTAGGTGTTTCTACCTTATGAACTTATATTAAGCAAAATATTTCTATTTGTAAAGTTATTTAACTAAAGTATTGGTTATAACAGTTATCAGTTTTTCTAATGTGTGGAGAGGCACAGAAATCTAGTTTCTGTGCCTTATGCTGATCAACCGGGAGGCCATGCCATAGGACGACGGCCAAGAATGTGTATGTGTAGGTGATGGACTGTTTGACCGCCATCAACACCAGTATTCATGACTACTCGATAACCGTTTTCTAGTCCTGCGTCTGCGGCAACTTTTTGGACTGTTAATAATAGATGTCCTAAAAGACCTTGATCTTCAGGTTCGACGGTAGCTAGACTAACTATGGGTTTTTTGGGAATCACTAGGATGTGAACGGGTGCTTGGGGGTTAACATCTGTAAAGGCCAAGGCTAAATCATCTTCATAAACAATGTTCGCGGGAATTTCTTTACGAATGATTTTGCTGAAAATCGTTTCTGTGTTCTGACTCATGTAGTTTTATCTCATTATCTCCTAGAAATTTTAAGCGTAATACCAATTTTTTATGAAGATGCACATACCTCCCTGTAGTCCTCCCTTAGTAAGGAGAGACCGCGAAGTCGGGGGGTAAATTATATGCAACTTTGCAAAGAAATGGTGCAAGTCATATTTTTGATCGAATTCAGTAAAAAGTATTGAGTTGTGTGTAATTGTTAAAACTATAATCTCAACTGGTAATATATCGAGTATAAGTTAGTTTTATCCAACACTTGCCTTTATTAAAGTTTGTGCTAAAAAGTACTCTTTCCCAATCTACATAAATTTTAGATATAGTGAGAGAATTCTTAACAGCAATCGGCAATCAGCCATCTAAACATAAAATTCTTAGTAGAGTAATCAGTTGTGCCAAGTAACAAAATTTTAGTTATTGACGACACTACCGTTGTCCGCATAAAAGTACGAGAAATGTTACCTCCCGGTAATTTTGAGGTAATCGAGGCTAAAGATGGATTGGAAGGATACAATCTGATCTGTAAGGAAAAAGTTAGCTTGATCATGCTAGATTTTCTATTACCTAGAATGAGTGGTTGGGAAGTTTACCAAAAAATTCAAGCTCAAGCAGACTTACAGAAGATTCCTTTGGTGGTGATGTCAGGCCGTAAGGAAGAAGTAACGGAAAAACTGCCAGAACCATTTGAGTATTTTGAATTTTTGGGTAAACCCTTTGATCAAAAACAACTCATGGGGGCAATTAAGTCAGCAATTGGAAAATCTAAACTTACCCGTAAAAATATAGCTTCACCCCCAGCTACTCTTACGCCAGAAACTGCTGCTGCTAAACTTGCTGTAAATGTAGTAGACTCATCCGCAGAAATCAAAGCTCTCAATGATAAAATTACTAAAATGCAAGCAGAAATAGAAGGCTTAAAGAAACAACTTAATCAGGTTGTGACTTTCATTAAACAGAAAATTAAGTAGTTTTATGTTGGGTAATAATTCTTGCCGTCTTAAATCCCCAGTCTGATAGGATATAGATTGAGCAATGCTAAGTTTACTTGGCTAACAAAAACGGCAAGATTTTTTGAGTATTTAACGTATGTTCCTAGTTAGGCGCATTGTCAGAATTAGAATATCCATGATTAAAAGATCAACAGGATAAAAACAGGGGTTTTATCACCAATTACCTATTACCCATTCGTTACTGAGCGAAGTCGAAGTACCAACCTGAGTTAGTACAAAAAGAAAAAACGTCTGCTTTGGGTAATTTAGTTGCCGGGGTAGCTCATGAAATTAATAATCCTTGAGGATTTATTGCTGGAAATTTGCAACCTGCCATAGATCATATTCAAGATTCAATTCCGATTATTGATTTACAAGGAAAATGCCGAAAACCCTTGAAGGTGCTGCTGACTCAGGAAGCCACATCTGGGCTTTAGATAAGGGATGAAGGCTTAACAAACACTTAAAAGTAAATAGGCAACGGACAGAAGTGTTGAATGTTAAGAAAATCCTGATAAAAATAACCCAAAATATGTTAAATTTTGGGCGAAGGATTAAAATATTTTGATTAACCATGATCATAAACTCATTTCCCAAGATTGTCAAAAATATCCTGGGAGGACTACCCAAAAATGATTATCCTGTTTTAAACAGCCGTCTTTTTGTTGAGTGTTGGTTGGCTTATGCTTTGGATAATAGCTTAACGAGTATGCGGGATTTATTTAAACGATTGAATAATACAGGATTTGATGTAGATATTTCCACATTTTCCAAAGCTAACACTCATCGAAGTCAAGAAGTATTCCAGAAAATTTATCATCAATTAAATCAATTAGTCCAGAATAAAGTCCAGAAAAAGTTACATGATAAATATGCAGTATGTCCAATTGATTCAACAATTATTACATTGACAAGTAAGTTGCTATGGGTGCTAGGTTATCATCAAGTTAAACTGTTTAGTTCCCTCAATCTGTCAACAGGCAGTCCAGAAGATAATTTGATAAATTTTGGTCATGACCATGATTATAAATTCGGTTCATCAATGATGTCTAATTTACCACTAGATGCAGTTGGGGTAATGGATAGAGGATTTGCGGGGCTAAATTTTATGCAAGAGTTAGTGCAAAAAGACAAATATTTTGTAGTGTGAATTAAGAATAATTGGAAACTAGAATTTGAGTCAGAAACTGGATTAATCAAAATCGGTTCAGCGACCGATGCTCCCGCTTACAGGGTGATTAATTTTTGTGATTTAGAAACGGAAACTGAATTGCTTATGAAGATTTAAGGGTTGCAAATATGGTAAAAAATCATTGTCTAGCAAAATCAATTAGTGATGCTAGTTGATATTTGTTCCGACAATGGATTGAACCCACCTTCCGCACCCTAAACTGTCACACAACGAAAAATGGTCATTTGGGGATTTGAGATTGGCGAACTGCTTGCAGCCACGCTTCGCTATCGCTACCTAAAAATTAGACCATTTTGGATCAAAATTATCCTCGAAGGTCTTCAAAAATCCGATAGCGGAGCGTGGCGTTAGCCATAATTACCGATTGTGACACTGGGGGGTGCGGAATCTGGGACTATCCTCAACCTGTAAAAGAATTACAAACACAAAAAACTGTTAACGGTTGACTGTTGACTGTTGATTATTACAGCAGTTTGCGAAGGTATGAGGTACACATTTTGCGGGCAAGATGCCCGCACCACAAAAGTTTGTTTGATTATGGTTGTACCTCATTTGAATGAAATATGCTGTAACAATCCCCAATCCCCAATTACCTAAAATTCCTGTGGTGCTTGATTTGTAATTACACTAACTTTTGTACTTGCAACTTTTGTTGCTTGTAACATAGGGGTGTTAGTAACAGAATTATTAGCCAAATTAAACAAAGGATTGGATAAAATTCCAGAGATACTAGTAGCTATTAAAGTTACTATCAGCCCCACTTGCAACGGTCTTAGCCCTGGCAAATCCCAACGTATAGGCGGATAATTCTTCACTACCTCAGACATTTCTTGAGGTTCTTTAACTACCATCATCTTAACTACACGAATGTAGTAATAGATAGAAACCACGCTGGTAATTAAACCGAGTAAAACCAACCAATAAAGACCAGCTTGCCAACCTGCCCAAAATAGATAAATCTTGCCAAAAAACCCAGCTAGTGGGGGAATACCACCCAAAGATAGGAGAGAAATACTCAAACCTAGTGTCAGCAGAGGGTCTTTTTGATACAAGCCAGAATATTCGGCGATCTGGTCTGTTCCTGTTCTTAGAGAGAATAAAACCACACAGCTAAAGCCGCACAGGTTCATAAACAGGTATACCAGTAAGTAGAAGATCATACTGGAATAACCAGCATCAGTTCCGGCAATTAAGCCAATCATTACAAAGCCGGCTTGGCCAATGGATGAATAAGCTAACATCCGTTTCATGCTGGTTTGGGCTAGAGCAACAACGTTACCCAACACCATACTCAGGACAGCCAGGGCAGTGAAGACAAATCTCCACTCATCAGCCACCATGGGGAACACAGTGATTAATAGGCGGATAGCTAGGGCAAATCCTGCGGCTTTAGAACCAACGGATAAAAAGGCGATAACTGGCGTGGGTGCGCCTTCATAAACGTCAGGTGTCCATTGGTGGAAAGGAGCAGCAGAAATTTTGAACCCTATACCCGCAATTACGAAAACTAAAGCAATCACTAAGCCTAGTGATTTACTAATATTTGCTGCTGCTATACCATTAGCGATCGCATTTAGTTCTGTTTGTCCACCGGATAACCCATAGAGTAAAGACACACCATATAGAAATACAGCAGTACTAGAAGCACCAATTAACAGGTATTTCAACGCTGCTTCATTGGAACGAGGGTCACGTTTTGTATAACCTGTCAATAAATAAGAGGAAATACTCAAGGTTTCTAGGGAGATGAAAATCATTACCAACTCACTAGCACCTGATAAAAACATTCCTCCCAAAGTCGCAGTCATCAAAATGGCAATAAATTCCGCTAAAGCAGTACCACTTTGTTCAACATAGCGAATAGACATTAATATTGTCGCCATCGCTGAGAGTGCAATAATACCGCGAAAGACGATACTCAAATCATCAGCATTAAAGCTACCAGTAAAGCCAATGGAATTAGTTCCATCCCATTGGAAGTAGAGAGCGATCACCGCCGCTGTTAAACCAGCAATTGCCAGATATCCTATCCAGCGGGAAGATGTCCGCCCCAAAATCAAATCCACAATCAAAACCCCTAAGAGGGTGAGAATGACAATTCCCTCTGGTAAAATCGTGCCAGCATTTAACTGGGATGCAAAATTAGCAAAATCCATGAGATATATAGGTTTTAGCGATTAGACATTAGGGCTAACACAAGTTCATTCTATCTATACTTTTTCACTAAAATTGCATTGATCTTTTTATATTAAACAGTTAAAAATTTATATACTTTGATTTGTTAGATCCGCAAATATCCCAAAACAAGCCAAAAATAAACAGTCCAGCGCATTACTGAACTGTTGAGGCTATGATTTTTGAGTTAAAAACTTAATTTACCGTTGAGAGTAGCCACCGCCTCCTGGACGAGTGCCCTTTTCCTCCCGTGGTCGAGCTTTGTTAACTTTCATAACACGCCCCATCCATTCAGCACCATCCAAAGCTTGAATAGCTGCTTCCTCTGCTTTTTCTGATTCCATTTCTACGAACCCAAAGCCTCTCAGACGGCCTGTTTCCCTATCCGTGGGTAACTGAACTCGTTTCACAGAACCATACTCAGCAAATACTTTACTTAGGTCATCTTGTGTGACGCTGTAGGCTAGGTTCCCTACGTAAATTGACATGAAATTCTCCAAAAATCCATTGATGCAGAAATATTAAACGGTTAACACACTGATATTGTTGTTAACAATATCAGTAGTACCGAACTAATTTCTCTGGATTTATCTTAACACAACTTGCCGATAAGAAAGACGATAAATGAATATTTATGGTGTTTTATGATAAAATGTAGCCCGTTTTACATTTATTTTGAATAGAATAGATACTAAACCTATTTAGAGGGCTAACTAACTAATATTAGTTACCTTCAATCAAATCACTTTTAGTATTCTAGCCCACATTCGGCACTCTTAACTGTCACAATTGGTTATTACGTAATTTATTTCATAAAAGTTTCAGAAGGGTTGCAAGCCTGAAAAAACCTTGTTATGTCTAGCTCCATAGTAAAT
The DNA here is from genome assembly GCF_002934005.1 of Cuspidothrix issatschenkoi CHARLIE-1. GTDB lineage: Bacteria > Cyanobacteriota > Cyanobacteriia > Cyanobacteriales > Nostocaceae > Cuspidothrix > Cuspidothrix issatschenkoi. The sequence continues at coordinate 6,018 of NZ_PGEM01000010.1, forward strand.
TACCTGAAAATAATTACTATCTCAGTAATTATACAGAAAATGATAAGATTAAAAATCCATAATCCCATTTGCCTATGCCTTGGTTTGTCAAAATCGAAACTGGTAAAGTAGATAAAGCCATCTTTGATCAATATGTATCCGCCCATAAAGCTTATGTACAAGCATTAATTGATAAAGGACACCGAGCCAAAACTGGTTATTGGGCGCAAAAAGGTGGTGGTATGATGTTATTTGAAGCATCATCAATGAATGAAGCAGAAGCGATAGTATTGGCTGATCCCTTGATAGATAACGGTTGTGTAACTTATCAACTTTTTGAATGGCGAATTGTTGTGGAATAGTACACAAATTTGGAAATTTAGTGTTATGATAGCAAGAGACCTGGATCTATGCAACTTCAACGCCCAAATCTTGTCAGGACCGGAAGGTAGCAGCAATAAGGGATGCTTGTGGTAGGCGTAGCCTCCGGGTCGCCTTATTTGTAGGAGCTTTCAGAAGCGATGCCTGGTTTTGGTGATATTGTACAAAAAGCTTTTTATCTTGGCGTTGGTTTAGCCTCCTACGCTGGTGAGAAGGCTGGGGGGAAATTAGCTGAACTGCGATCGCAGGTCCAAAAACTAGCAGATGAAATGGTAGCCAAAGGCGAGATGAACACAGAAGAAGCTCGCCACTTCGTCGAAGATATGATGAAGCAAGCGCAACAGCAGCAAACATCTGGGCAAAGCCCTCAAAAAACGGCCCCTAGTGAGCCTCGCCGCATCGAAATTCTAGACGTTGAAGAAGAACCAACGGTCAAAGAAGTAAAAGAAGGAAATATTAATAACGTAGATCAGCTACGCAACCAAGTATTAGAACTACAGGAAGAGTTAAAAAGGTTACAAAATAACCCTTAGACACCAGCCATAATTTTTGAATTTGGATGTGATTAACACTTCATCCCCAAAAAAATGGTGTTATATTCATAGTTGTTTGAGGTGGATTATCTACCGCTTATTCTTATGCTTCCAGCTAGACGGAGTTAAGCATCATGTTTTTAGCCAGTAAGGATATTAAGTAAGTGTATGGAACAGTGGCAAAAAGACTTAATAGACATGATTGAAACCGTCGCTGATGAAGTAGAACAGTTCTTCCTGGGAATAAATGACATGGTAGATACTTTTTTTGAGTTCACGGAAGAAATCACCGAAGAAATACAAAGCACATTTGTTGCTGATGTAGATGCCTTTGCTACCTTACAGGAACAGTTTTTCCAAGACTTAGCAGAACCAATTTTGGAAATGTTCTGGGAACTAGAAGACATCACCGAAGATATAGATCCTGGTTTTCCATACACAGTAGAAGCTACATTAGAAAAAAATGCCGCTTGTATTGGTTGTAGCAACTATCATGGTCAAGTCTATGGCGGTAATTTGTTAGTTTGTGCTATGCACCCCCAGGGTTGGGATGATGAACATTGTCCAGACTGGGAACAGGGAATAGAGTAAGTTAGCTTTCAAGTTGGGGATAATTGTTAAAAACTGTTAAGTTAATAATTGTGAATCTCTGCATTTTTTTTACCAGTTTATGAATAACTTTGCATCGGAAACTGCATCCCCAACCAGCCCAGAAATGAAATATGGTGAACGCGAGATAGCGGAAGGACAATTAATTACCTTTCCTAACCCTCGCATCGGCCGACGCTACGATATTAGTATTACCCTACCGGAATTTACTTGTAAATGTCCTTTTTCTGGGTATCCAGACTTTGCAACTATTTATATTACCTATATTCCTGATCAAAGGGTAGTGGAATTGAAAGCACTCAAGCTTTATATTAACAGCTACCGCGATCGCTACATTTCCCACGAAGAAACCGCCAATGAAATTTTAGATGATGTAGTTGCAGCTTGTGATCCTTTAGAAATTACTGTAAAAGCCGATTTTACTCCTCGCGGAAATGTGCATACTGTAGTGGAAGTTAAACATCAAAAAGCCGTTTAACAGTAACATAGATCCCCGATTTCTTTTTGAATGATGTCAATAAATTAATCAACCAATGTTTAAAAGTCGGGGATCTTAGATAAAGGTTTTTCTCAAAGTTGGTTTCCCATCCTTAACCAATTTCCACGACTCCTTAAATCACGGTGAATATTATGGATAGTAATATAATAGAGAAAGAATTTTTATATTTCAGGAGTCCTACAGTGCTGGCTCAATTAGATCGTATTACTATTAATCCTAACGTTTGCCTCGGACAACCAACAATTCGAGGAATGCGGATTACTGTCGGTTTTGTCCTGAAATTGCTGGCTAGTAACCTTTCGGTTCAGGAAGTTTTAGCAGCTTATCCAGAATTAGAGGATGAAGATATCCGACAGGCTTTAAACTACGCCGCTTGGACTGTTTCAGATAAAATTATAGGTATTCCATCAGCATGAATCACCTTCGCTTTCTTGCTGATGTACATATTTCCCCTCTAACAGTAGCAGCTTTAAAATTGCAGGGCTATGACATTTTGCGGAGTACAGATTTGCTTCCTGCAACTGCGGCTGATATAGATATTTTGGAACTTGCAAGAGTTGAAGGTCGAATTATTATCACCCAAGACTTAGATTTTTCGATGTTGATAGCTGTTGGTAAGTATAATCAACCAAGTTTGGTTACATTGCGGTTATCTTCTGCAAAACCTGATGTGATTACACAAAGATTGTTGGAAGTTTTACCTCTGTTAGAGGAAGAACTTAGTCAAGGTTCAGCACTGACAATTGATGATAATTCTGTACGTATTCGTAAGCTGCCAATTCGTTGACAATTTGAAAATAATGCTTGTAGTTGCGTATATATTTGGAAAAGTATCCTGATAAATCCTGTATAATAACTAGCTTTCGAGAATTTAAAATATGATTATAAAAGTCAGGAAGGTTTTTGAAAAAAGCTATAATCAGTTATTAACCCACCTTTTTTATTTGCATGAAAGCGATACCTTCAGCGAGTCAAGCGATCGCATGGGATAAACTAGAAGAGTGCGATCGCCTCTGAAAACCTTTATTAACTCTCTTCCCTTCGTGTCCTTCTTTCCTTCGTGGTTCATTCTTTCATGACTTCTACCTTTTTGATTTATATCAGAGCAATATCTGTGATGAGGGGAGCGATTCCAGTCAAAGATACACTAACCCATAAGATAAAATAGGGAAATGGTTTTTGTTAAACTTCTTAATTATTCCACAGCTTATGACCATGCACAATTCCGTAGAATTCCAAGATGCTTATGATGTAATTGTCGTTGGTGCAGGTCACTCCGGTTGCGAAGCAGCACTTGCTACCGCCCGCCTCGGTTGTCGGACTCTGCTATTAACCCTCAATTTAGATAAAATTGCTTGGCAACCCTGTAACCCCGCAGTTGGTGGCCCTGCCAAATCCCAATTAACCCATGAAATAGACGCTTTAGGTGGGGAAATTGGTAAAATGGCAGACCGGACATATCTGCAAAAACGCATCCTCAACTCTTCACGGGGTCCGGCGGTATGGGCATTGCGGGCGCAAACCGATAAGCGAGAATATGCGCGGATTATGAAAGGAATTGTCGAAAATCAAGAAAATTTGACAATTCGGGAAGGCATGGTGACAGATTTAATCCTGAATAGTAATGATGAAATTATTGGTTTACAAACTTATTTTGGTGTATCCTTCCACTGCAAAGCCGTCATTCTCACCACAGGCACATTTTTAGGTGGCAAAATTTGGGTGGGTAACAAATCAATGGCCGCAGGTAGGGCGGGAGAATTTGCCGCCGAAGGTTTAACCCAAACCCTCAACCGCTTAGGATTTGAAACTGGTAGACTGAAAACCGGCACACCAGCACGGGTAGATAAACGTTCCGTTGATTACAGTAAAATGGAAATTCAACCAGGGGACGAAGAGGTGCGCTGGTTTAGTTTTGATCCTCAAGTATGGGTAGAACGGGAACAACTTCCTTGTCACATGACCCGCACCACTACAGAAACTCACCGCTTAATTCGGGAAAACTTACACCTCTCACCGGTGTATGGTGGTTGGGTAGAAGCCAAGGGTCCACGCTATTGTCCTAGCATTGAAGATAAAATAGTTCGCTTTGCCGATAAAGAAAGTCATCAAATCTTTATTGAACCAGAAGGCAGAGATATTCCTGAACTTTATATTCAAGGGTTTTCTACCGGCTTACCGGAAACTTTGCAAATATTGATGTTGCAGAGTTTGACCGGTTTAGAAAACTGTGTGATGTTACGTCCTGCCTATGCAGTGGAGTATGATTATTTACCCGCTACTCAATGTTATCCCACATTGATGACCAAGAAAATTACCGGATTGTTTTGTGCAGGCCAGGTAAATGGTACTACTGGTTATGAAGAAGCTGCGGCTCAAGGTATAGTAGCGGGTATCAATGCAGCCAGGTTTGTGAGAAACGAGGAAATGATTATTTTTCCCCGTGAACAAAGTTACATCGGGACATTAATTGATGACCTATGTACAAAGGATTTACGCGAACCCTATCGAATGCTCACCAGCCGTTCAGAGTATCGGTTACTACTACGTTCTGATAACGCTGATTTACGCATGACACCCTTGGGGCGAGAAATTGGCTTAATAGATGATCGGCGTTGGGATTTGTTTACGCAAAAACAATCCCAAATTGCCGCAGAGAAAGAACGCTTGCATGGGACGAGAATTAAAGAGAATGATCCCCTAGGGCAAGCGATCGCCCAAGATACCGAACAAACAATTAAGGGATCTATTACCCTAGCTGACCTATTGCGGCGCTCTGGTATTCATTACATAGATTTAGAACGCTACGGCATCGGCAACCCCACCCTCAAGCGAGCGGAAAAAGAAGGGGCAGAAATTGATATCAAATATGCCGGTTATCTAGCCAGACAGCAAAACCAAATTGAACAAGTTGCTCGTCAAGCCAATCGCCAAATACCTGGTGATTTAGACTACTCGCAAATTGATACCTTATCTAAGGAATCGAGAGAAAAACTGAATCAGGTTAAACCCCTAACTATTGGCCAAGCTGCCAGAATAGGCGGTGTGAACCCAGCCGACATCAATGCTCTTTTGATATATCTGGAAATAGCCAAAAACAAACTAGTTCAGGCTCAACTTACCCAAACGCCAGCAGTTAGATCCTAGTTGGTTGCATCATTGATTTTTGGGAATTCCCTCCAGTTGAAACCCTAATTAAAAACTGCGATAATTCTTATGATCCCAGATGATCAAAATTCCCAAAACAGTGTACAATCTAACACCATTAGCTCAAATAAAAATCCTCAACTGACAACACACAAAATCAGTTGTTTACAGCAGAAGGCAGGAGGCAGGAGGTGAAACACACTTGCTGTTTGGGTTTTGGTTTTTAGTTTGTACCTCATTGACTCGCAATTTGCTGTAATTAAACAATTTAGTCAATTTTTACAGCAGTGGCAGGGTTGTTTTAATATCATGTCATACGTTTATTTGAAACATAGTTAAGAGCAAACAGACAGCGCTACTACACCTGCAACCTCTCACCTAATATATTTTCGACTACAATCAAAAAAGGCTATGTTACCTAAATCCTCCAGTAATTTACCTGCTTCCAAAGTCACCGATCGCACCGGCGCGACCTTAATCATAGATTTTGTTCCTAACGAACCTTGGACAATAGAAAGCTATGCTGAAGACTTAATGGACGAACTTTTTAATGATCTTGATAGCATTCTCGATGGTCGTCACAAGCGCAATTATCCTAGAGATAGACAAGAATATATATCTGGGCAAACAATGAGTTTCAAAATGCCAGATGTAGTTCTGCCATCAGCCGTCCATATCCCATTACAATCTCCACCAGCAGTTAAAAACGTACAAACTGCCACGTTAGTAGTCAGTTCTCCATCTGTTCGGGCTATTACTGACAAAACTAAACCAGAGAAGAGCAGCGTCACTACACTGATGTTGATGGGATTAGGTTTAACTGGAACTGCCTTGGGGATAGTCTACGTCATGGAGTCTGGTTTATTGACAACTGTAACCACCCAGCTAACAAATCATGGTTTTTCAGCTATCCAGACATCATCACCTGTGGCAGTCAAACCAGATGGCCAACTAGATTTAGTAAATTATATGTTAGAAGCCTTGACTGTTATTGAGCAGCAAGGAACAAACAATAATAAAACAACTGCCTTACCCTTACCCAATACTCAAGCCACGCCAACTTTACCTTTACCCCTGGCAGTTAATAATATCTCACCGGCTCCCAGCCGTCTAACTCCTCCCAATGTGGTGGAACGCATATATATTCCTGTTTATCAGTCCGAACCCCCCCGCTCTAAATTACCACCTGTTCCCCCAGTTCCCATCCCACCATCAGCACATTCTGGCGTAACAAACACACCTGTAAATCCTTTACCATCAGTACCTCAACCCAAAATTAATACAACAGAGGTTAATCCCCAAGGGATTAAACTTGCACCTCCAAAACTGCCAACTATTGCCCCACTAGTACCAGTAAAAGAACCTGTTAATGTTCCACAGCAAGTTTATACACCTACTTATTCTGCACAGTTGGAAGGGTTACTAGAGTTAGGGAAAAAATCCGTAGCTTTATTTGAAATGGATGGTGTCACTCGCCGAATCAATCTCGGTGAAAATATTGGGTCTACCGGTTGGATATTAGTAGATGTAACTAATGGGGAAGCAATTATTCGCCGTAATGGTGAAGTACGTTCTATTTATACAGGACAAAAGATTTAATAGTAGAAGTGTTGAATGTTAAGAAAATCCTGATAAAAATAGCCCAAAATACGTTAAATTTTGGGCGAAGGATTAAAATATTTTGATTAATCATGATCATAAACTCATTTCCCAAGATTGTCAAAAATATCCTGGGAGGACTACCCAAAAATGATTATCCTGTTTTAAACAGCCGTCTTTTTGTTGAGTCTTGGTTGGCTTATGCTCTGGATAATAGCTTAACGAGTATGCGGGATTTATTTAAACGATTAAATAATACAGGATTTGATGTAGATATTTCCACATTTTCCAAAGCCAACACTCAATGAAACCCAACATTAATTTTAAAATACTAATAAGTGGTGTTGGGTTTCGTTCCATTGTTCCGCGTTCACGCAGTGTCCCGCAGGGATACGTTCACGTTCCACAACCCAATCTAAGATTAAAGGTCTAATAAATTTTTATCATATTTACCAGTTAATAACCAGTATATTGGTGCTATTAAACCAAATGGCTTCCATATTTTGCCATTTTTTATACCCGCATACTTGCCTTTACAATTTGCTTCTGAACTATTACCTATCATCCCAAATGCAGAATAAGCAAAATAAGCAACTGCACAATTCCAATTATTATTCCAAATTTGTAAGGCTAATTTTGTGTGGGGAAATTTCAGGTTAACAAATTGATTAAGATGATTCTTGTAAGGATATACTTGAGGTAAATCAAAATGGGAAAACATTACTGCTATGCGATATTGACGTTTATCATCTTGATTAATTCTTAAGTTTAATTCTCTTTCTAATACCGTGAGACTTTGAGCTATTTCAATATCATTTATAGCTGTAGCATCAATGATTAAAGCTAGATATTTTGTTTCTGTTAATTGTTCTATACGACTATTTAACCAATCATTATATTGATTACTTTTTATATGTTCAGGTAATGATAATCCTGTCAAAAATTCTCCCGGATACATATTCAAACCACAAGAAATTTCTACCTGATTTTGATTAAATTTACTTAAATCATTATTGAGCTTAATTTTAAAGCAAAAATACCTTTCTACGATGTGTGTTCCCATAGGAGACAACATCTCTCCTTGAGCTAAAATATATTTAGCATCGTCTGCTAAACATCCAGCGTCGTCATTCAAACATTCAATTGAGTATGATGAGTTGGTTTTCAGTAAATTATTCAAATAAGCTAAAGTTGCTAAATAAGTAATTTTTCCAGAAGGTCTAGGTCCGATAATAGAAATGTGGCCTTGATAAACTTCTAATTGTGGAGAACTAGGAACAGGGGAATTATCCACTAACAAATTCAACCATTGTATGATTGACTGAGGGCGAAATTTGTAATTTAACGCCATTCCCTTTATAATTGCATCATTCACTTTGTCACTGATACCAAAATTAAAATCTTTAACTGGTTTCAAAGTGAAATTTTGCAACCTAGCTGGTGCTGGCATAGGTAACTGTCCACTTAACAAAGCGTATAATGTAGCAGCTAAGGCATAAACATCAATATATTCTCCCCGTTCTGCATCTGGTAAATACTGTTCAGGAGGTGCATAACCTGGAGTAAAATTCTGTGTATGTTGTTGAACTTCACCTGATACAAATTGTCTAGCAATACCAAAATCAATTAACACCGCCTCTTGTTTACCAGCCCGAATCATAATATTATTGGGCTTCAAATCTCGATGTAATAAACCTTTGTCATGAACTAGGGTTAATGCGTCACCAATTTGTTGAATATATAGTAGTGCTTCCGCTTCTGGTAACGCCCCTTTTTCAGTTATCCTTTTTCCTAAATCTTCACCGTTAATATATTCCATCACCATGCAAGGTAAACTAGCTTCATCAAAGACATTTTCTACCTCAACTATATGGGGATGACGACATAACGCTAGTCTCAATGCTTCATCACGGAAATCTTGTTTTAATTTATCTTGATAAGCTATCAAATCTGGACGGTTTAAAATTTCTTGTCTCAAGGTTTTTATTACGCGCAGTTCACCGCGTTGGTTTTTAGCCAAATAGGTGATACCTATTCCCCCTTGGCCTAGTTCTCGTTCTATAATGTAGCGTCCCCCAAATAACGCCTTTCCAGGATAAAATAGCATTTTCATTAATTTCTATTTACTCAAGTAGTTGAATTTTATATTTTTATTGATCTGGAATTGTATTTTCTTCTTCATATTGAGCTATTGCTTGTTCAATTATTTCATTACTCACATCTGTTAGATCAGATTTAGAATAAATTGTAGTGAGTATAATTCCTTGAGCATTTTTTAGATAATAAATCACCCTATATCCTCCACTTTTTCCTTTTTGAATGGTACTATTTTTAATACGAACTTTGAAAACTTGATATTTAATTCCCGCAATTCTATCTCCAGGAATTTCACCTGCTTGTAGTTGATCAATTAAAGGTTGAATATCACTACGAATGGAACGATAGCGTTTAGCTAGTTCTCGCAAATCTCTTTGAAAACGAGGAGTAAGAGCAATTTCAATTGATAGTGGTTCATTATTATTCTGCATCTATTCCTTCCCACATTTGTGAAAGGGGTATAGTTTGTCCACTTAATGCTTCTTTTATTCCCTGATGAATACCTTCAATAACAATTTCTGTGGGTGTTTCTTCAAGAGATGAATTTTTCTCTAATTGGAAAATAGATTTTTGAATAAGTTGGAGTGCATAAGTTTCCACAGAAAGTCCTTGCTGTTGTGCTTCCTGTATTAAATACTGTTCTAATGCTGGTGGTAAATTGAGGGTTAATGTCATAAGTCTATTGTGGGTAACTTTATATATTGTAAACCTGCAAAAACAAAAAATTAACCCCAAAATACCAATGTGTAATGTTGGGTTTTCTCAAGTCAAGCGAAGGGGCTTAAAATGGTGGATGACGGCCAAGTAATTCCTCTTCTCCACGAATTGCTAACATCATCGCACGATTCATTTTTAATGCTTCAACATTTCCTGTTCCTGTAGCTGTTAATCCTACCACTCTCACATCATCCCAGCGAAAGTGTTCTTGCCATACTTGTTAACGAGGATTAAAAATAGATACTTCTTTTTTTGTTTCTGGATCTGTTACTGTTTGTCTAGCAGATTTGCGAAGTGAACATGACACACAAGCAAGAGCTAAATTATCAGATGTTGTTGCACCACCAGCCACAACTGGAATAATATGATCTATGTCAAATGTTGCAGCTTGTCCTGCTTGAGACAAACAACAATATTCACATATATCTTTTGCACGCTGGATAACTAATTGACGTAATGAACTTGAAATTTTACCCATTTATCCCGCCCGCATGATACGCTGAGAACGCAAAGAAAGCAAAGATAAAAATTCCGCTAAATCTACTAAACCTTCAGCTTCATTTCTTTCTGCTAAAGTCAATTCTTCCCCAGCATCTTGACGATCTAATAAAAATTGTAACCGTGCTTGTACAACTTCAGGAAGTTGAAAATAAGTCAAACTAACTGGTATCTCAATTACTTCAATCATATAATATTTCCCTACAGATGTGATCTATTGTCTGAAAGTACGACTATAAATATCTGATCAATATAGCGATGCCTTCGGCGAGCAAAGCGATCGCTCACCGCACCTTACAATCATACCATCTCCTATAATTGATCGGATAACCTGCACACCTACATTTAGGCATGAAACTGTGACCGAAACTGGAAAATACAAAGATACCGTCAACTTACCCAAGACTAACTTCGATATGCGGGCAAACGCCATTAAGCGCGAACCCGAAATTCAAAAATTCTGGGAAGAAAACAACATTTATTCTCAACTGGCACAAAACAACCCCGGCGAATTATTTATACTGCACGATGGTCCTCCCTATGCTAACGGTCAATTGCATATTGGTCACGCCTTAAATAAGATTCTCAAAGATATTATTAACCGCTACCATTTGCTACAAGGTCGTAAAATTCGCTACGTTCCTGGCTGGGATTGTCACGGATTGCCCATTGAGTTGAAAGTTCTGCAAAATATAAAACAGGCAGAACGGCAAAATCTCACTCCTTTGCAATTGCGACAAAAAGCCAAAGAGTTCGCACTAAAAACGGTAGATGAGCAACGAGAAAGCTTTAAACGCTATGGGATTTGGGGTGATTGGGAAAATCCTTATTTAACCTTAAAACCGGAATACGAAGCCGCGCAAATTGGCGTATTTGGGGAAATGTTCCTCAAAGGTTATATTTATCGCGGTTTAAAGCCTGTGCATTGGAGTCCTAGTTCTAAAACTGCCTTAGCAGAAGCAGAGTTAGAATACCCTGAAGGTCACGTTTCCCGCAGTATTTACGCGGCTTTCCCGGTCGTTAAGGTTGCCGAAGGGTTAAAAGCTAGTTTGGATGCTTTCTTGCCTGATTTGGGCGTGGCTGTGTGGACTACTACTCCTTGGACTATTCCTGGTAATTTGGCTGTGGCTGTAAATGCTGCGTTGGAGTATGCGGTGGTGGAGGTCTCACGCCCAGATGCAGAGGCGCGGAGAGAATGCAGATATCTGATTGTTGCGGCTGAGTTGGTGGAAGGTTTAGCTGCTAAGTTGAATATGCAGTTAACGGTAAAGGCTAAATTCTCTGGTCAGGATTTGGAACATACTACTTATCGTCATCCTCTGTTTGACCGTGAAAGTCCGGTGGTGGTCGGTGGTGATTATATCACTACTGAGTCGGGGACTGGGTTGGTACATACTGCTCCTGGTCATGGTCAAGAGGACTATATTGTTGGTCAGCGTTACGGTTTGCCGATTCTTGCCCCTGTTGATGATAGTGGGAATTTCACTGATGAGGCTGGTAAATTTTCTGGCTTAAATGTTTTGGGCGAAGGTAATCAAGCGATTATTGACGCTTTGAGTGAAGCGGGTTCTCTGTTGAAGGAGGAAGCCTATCCTCACAAGTATCCTTATGATTGGAGAACGAAGAAACCGACGATTTTCCGCGCTACTGAACAATGGTTTGCTTCTGTGGCTGGTTTTCGGGAAGAGGCTTTAAAAGCTATTTCATCTGTGCGTTGGATTCCGGCACAAGGTGAAAACCGCATCACGCCGATGATAGCAGAAAGATCGGATTGGTGTATTTCTCGTCAACGTTCTTGGGGTGTGCCAATTCCGGTGTTTTATGATGAAGCGACTGGGGAAATTTTGCTGAATGCGGACACAATTAACCATGTTCAAGCTATCTTTGCCGAAAATGGTTCTGATGCTTGGTGGGAATTGTCGGTAGCGGAGTTGTTACCGGAAACATATCGCAATAATGGCAAGAGTTACCGCCGAGGTACAGATACAATGGATGTCTGGTTTGATTCTGGTTCTTCTTGGGCGGCGGTGGCAAAGCAAAGATCGGAGTTATGCTATCCTGCTGATATGTATTTGGAAGGTTCTGACCAACATCGGGGATGGTTTCAATCTTCTCTTTTAACCAGTGTTGCGGTTAATGGCATTGCACCTTATAAAACGGTTTTAACTCATGGTTTCGTATTAGATGAAAATGGCCGGAAAATGAGTAAGTCGGTGGGTAATGTGGTTGATCCCCAATTGATGATTCAAGGTGGAAAAGATCAGAAAAAAGAACCTGCTTATGGTGCGGATGTTTTGCGGTTGTGGGTTTCTTCGGTTGATTATTCTGGTGATGTGCGTTTGGGTGGTAACATCATTAAACAATTAGCTGATGTGAGAAATAAAATCCGCAATACTGCACGGTTTTTGTTGGGTAGTTTGCATGATTTTGATCCTCAAAAAGATGCTGTACCTTTTAATGATTTGCCAGATTTGGACAAATATATGTTACACCGCATTCGTGAGGTGTTTAATGAGGTGACAGAAGCTTTTGATAGTTTCCAATTTTTCCGCTTTTTCCAAACTGTGCAGAATTTCTGTGTTGTGGATTTGTCAAACTTTTATTTAGACATTGCGAAAGATAGATTATATATCAGTTCTGCCAATGCTTTCCGTCGTCGCAGTTGTCAAACAGTTTTACAAATTGCTTTAGAGAATTTAGCGAGAGCGATCGCTCCTGTTTTATGTCATACTGCTGAAGATATCTGGCAATTTATCCCCTATAAAACGGCTCATAAATCAGTTTTCCAAGCTGGTTGGGTACAGGTAAATGATAAATGGGATAATCCGGAATTAGCGGAATTTTGGAAAACACTGCGACGCATTCGTGGCGATGTGAATAAGGTTTTAGAACAAGCGCGGACAGAAAAACTCATTGGTTCTTCTTTAGAAGCTATTGCTTTGATTTATCTGAGTGATGAAAAATTACGCAGTGCTATTGAACCTTTGAATGTTAGCGGTAATGGAATTGATGAATTGCGGTATTTATTCCTAACTTCCAATGTGGAATTATTAGATACACCTGAGACATTAAAAGGATTAAAAACCCTGCGAGTTCAAGGTGAAGATAATTGGGATATTGGGGTAGTCAATGCCGGAGATTATGAATCTGATGGTAAATCTTACCATAAATGCGATCGCTGTTGGAATTATTCCACCCATGTAGGTGAATCAGCAGAACATCCATTATTGTGTGAACGTTGTATTCCCGCTTTAGCTGGAGAATTCTAGAACCATAAGATTCCCGACTTCTGCCATGAATTTATAATTTATTGTAGAAAAAAGAAGTCGGGGATCTGGATCTTGCAAATTAGTAACTTGAGGTAAACATCATGAAAAATACAACTATTACTTTACCTCCTCATCTAACATTAAATATCAATTTAACAGATGAGCAATTTTTCCAACTTTGTCAAAATAACCGTGATTTAAGATTTGAACGCACAGCAGTAGGGGAATTAATAATTATGCCACCAACTGGTAGCGATACGGGAAATAGAAACTTTGATATTGCTGTTGAATTGGGAATTTGGAATAAACAAACAAAACTAGGTAAAGGTTTTGACTCTTCTACAGGGTTTAAATTATCCAACGAAAAAGATGTTTCTCCTGATGTTGCTTGGATTAAAAAAGAACGTTGGGATAGTTTAAACCCAGAACAACAGAATAAATTTGCTCCTATTGCACCTGATTTTATAATTGAATTACGTTCTCCTAGCGATAATTTGAAACCATTACAAGAAAAGATGGAAGAATATATAGAAAATGGCGTTAAATTAGCTTGGTTAATAGATAGAAAACAACGGAAAGTATATATTTATCGTCCTAGTCAGCTTGTAGAAGAATTAGATAATCCACAAAGATTAAGTGGTGAGGATATTTTACCAGGATTTGTATTACATTTAATAGAAATTTGGTAAGATCAATAAATTATAATCCAATTACTAAATTAACCCCCTATGCAAATTCCCCGTTTACATCCAGACACCATCGAAGAAGTTAAACTCCGCGCTGATATTGTTGATGTGGTGTCGGAGTATGTAGTATTGCGGAGACGGGGTAAAGATTTTGTAGGTTTATGTCCTTTTCATGATGAGAAAAGCCCCAGTTTTACAGTTAGTCCCAATAAGCAAATGTATTATTGCTTTGGTTGTCAAGCTGCGGGAAATGCTATTAAGTTTGTCATGGATTTGGGCAAACGTCAATTTACAGAAGTAGTATTAGATTTAGCCAAGCGTTATCAAGTTCCCATTCAAACTTTAGAACCAGAACAAAGACAAGAACTACAACGTCAGATATCTTTGCGTGACCAATTATATACAGTTCTTGCGTCTGCTGCTCAATTTTATCAACACACTTTAAGACAATCTCAGGGACAAAATACACTAGAATATTTAGAAAAAAATCGCCAATTTCAACAAGGAACTATTCAACAATTTGGTTTAGGTTATGCTCCCCCAGGTTGGGAAACACTGTATCGTTATTTAGTAGAAAGTAAACATTATCCAGTGCAAGTTGTAGAAAAAGCTGGACTAATTAAACCCCGCAAAGAAGGGGGCGGATATTATGATGTATTTCGTGATCGGTTAATGATTCCCATTCGGGATATTCAAGGTAGAGTAATTGCTTTTGGGGGTAGAACTTTAACAGATGAACAACCAAAATATCTCAATTCTCCCGAAACAGAATTGTTTAGTAAAGGGAAAATGTTATTTGCTTTAGATGAAGCTAAAGAAGGTATTTCCAAACTAGATCAAGCGGTGGTAGTAGAGGGGTATTTTGATGCGATCGCTCTCCATGCAGCAGGTATTAATAACGCCGTTGCATCCCTGGGAACAGCATTAAGTATAGAACAAGTTCGGTTATTATTAAGATATACAGAATCTAAACAATTAATCCTCAATTTTGATGCTGATAAAGCTGGTACAAATGCTACAGAAAGAGCAATTGGCGAAATTGCAAATTTAGCTTATGCAGGGGAAGTACAATTAAAAATTCTTAATTTACCTAATGGTAAAGATGCTGACGAATATTTACATAGTCATAGTGCAGCAGACTATCAACAACTATTATTAAATGCACCACTTTGGTTAGATTGGCAAATTCAGAAAATTATTGAAAATCGAGATTTACAACAAGCAACAGACTTTCAACAAGTTACCCAACAAATAGTTAAACTCTTGCAAAATATAGTTAATAGTGATACGCTTAATTACTATGTTTCTTACTGTGCGGAAATATTGAGTTTAGGAGATAGTAGACTTAAACCTTTAAGAGTAGAAAATCTCCTCACTCAAATTAAACCTGGTAGTGTCACACCTGTTAATTATCGTCCTACCAAACCAACACCTAAAGCTGCAAAATTATCTTTAGTTAAGACCGAAAGAAGTTTATTAGAACAAGCTGAAGCCTTATTATTAATAATTTACCTTCATTCTGTCGAAGAACGACAAATAATTATTGAAGATTTAGAAACGCGAAATTTAGAATTTAGTCTTTCCCATCATCGTTTTATGTGGCAGCAAATTGCTGAATTTGCAGTTGATGAAGTTGATTTAATTTCTAGTGTACAAAATAGATATTTAGAATTAGGGGAAGAATTAGAAGTAGTTTCCCATATATTCCATCTGAATGAAAAAAACAAAAAAGAAATATTACGAACTCCCCATGTTATTCAAGCAGCATTAGCTTGTATGGAAAGAGTATTTAGAGAAAAACGCTATCGTCATTTTATGGAACAATGGGAAAAAATAGACCCCCAAACCGAACCAGAAAAAGATCAATATTATGCAGAAGCAATGTATATAGAAAAAATCCATTTACAAGACCTAGAAAAACAGCGCCTATTTTCTATTACTGAATTACTGTGAAACTCTATTTGTATATTATTATAGTCAAAAAATTGTAAGTAGGTTGGCGTTAAAAATTGTCGTTGGGGCAAGGGAACAGGGAACTCTTAACTGGGAACACCGAAGAGAGTTTTGGGCGAT
>NZ_PGEM01000090.1 GCF_002934005.1 Cuspidothrix issatschenkoi CHARLIE-1
TGACGTTATCACCCGCGTTACCTATAGCGTTAATTGCAGCCGTTCCTGTTAGTGTCAAGTTTTCAACGTTAGCAAGTGCCGCAATAGTGTAAGTAACACTAGATTGAATGGTATCTGTACCTTCGTTGGCATTTTCGATAATGGTATCAGTGGTGCTATCAACAATGTAGGTATCGTTGCCTAAACCACCAATTAAGGTATCTGTACCCGCACCACCATTAAGGGTGTTATTAGCACTGTTACCAGTAATGACGTTATTACCTATGTTACCCGTACCGTTATTTGCAGCCGTTCCTGTTAAAGTCAGGTTTTCAACGTTGGCAGCAATAGTGTAAGTAACACTAGATTGAATAGTATCTGTACCAGCACTGGCATTTTCGATAATGGTATCAGTGGTGCTATCAACAATGTAGGTATCGTTTCCTGTACCACCAATTAAGGTATCTGTACCCGCACCACCATTAAGGGTATTATTAGCACTGTTACCAGTAATGACATTATCACCCGCGTTACCTGTAGCGTTAATTGCAGCCGTTCCTGTTAAAGTCAGGTTTTCAACATTAGTAAGTGCCGCAATAGTGTAAGTAACAATAGATTGAATGGTATCTGTACCAGCACTGGCATTTTCGGTAATGGTATCAGTGGTGCTATCAACAATATAGGTGTCGTCACCTGTACCACCAATTGAGGTATCATTACCCGCACCACCAATTAGGGTATCATTACCTGCGCCACCAACAAGGGTGTTATTAGCACTGTTACCAGTAATGACGTTATCACC
Source organism: Cuspidothrix issatschenkoi CHARLIE-1 (assembly GCF_002934005.1). Lineage (GTDB taxonomy): Bacteria > Cyanobacteriota > Cyanobacteriia > Cyanobacteriales > Nostocaceae > Cuspidothrix > Cuspidothrix issatschenkoi. Next base: position 782 of record NZ_PGEM01000090.1, read on the forward strand.
TTCGTTACCTGTAGCGTTTGCTGCTGTTCCTGTCAGTGTCAAGTTTTCAACGTTAGCAAGTGCCGCAATGGTGAAAGTAACACTAGATTGAATGGTATCTGTACCTTCGTTGGCATTTTCAGTAATGGTATCAGTGGTGCTATCAACAATGTAAGTATCATTACCTGCACCACCAATCAGGGTATCTGTACCAGCACCACCAATGAGGGTATCATTACCAGCATTACCAGAGAGTAGGTTGTTTTGGCTATCACCAGTAATGGTGTCATTTTGACTTGTTCCTAGAACATGATCAAAATTGATGACCGTGAATGTTCCCACTCCCGGTACACCATTGACAGTCAATTGTTGGGTTTGTAAATTGACATTGATAGAGGCTGCATTCCCCGCAGTGGATACATCAATGATATTATTAACCGCACTAGCATCAGCAATAATTGTCTCTACCTGAATCAGTTGATCATTTCCTAGTCCACCACCTTTAGTGATGACTCCTGTTGGTGATAAGGTTATGCTTTGTCCAAGTTGGCTATAGTTTGCTGTATCATTACCTGCACCACCATTAAGGGTGTCGTTACCAGCACCACCAGTGAGGGTATCATTTCCTGCATTACCAGAGAGTTGGTTGTTTTGGCTATCACCAGTAATGGTGTCATTTCGACTTGTTCCTATAACATGATCAAAATTGGTGACCGTGAATGTTCCCACTCCCGGTACACCATTGACAGTCAATTGTTGGGTTTGTAAATTGACGTTGATAGAGGCTGCATTCCCCGCAGTGGATACATCAATGGTATTATTAACCGCACTGGCATCAGCAATAATTGTCTCTACCTGAATCAGTTGATCATTTCCTAGTCCACCACCTTTAGTGATGTTTCCTGTTGGTGATAAGGTTATGCTTTGTCCAAGTTGGCTATAGTTTGCTGTATCATTACCAGCACCACCATTAAGGGTGTCCTTACCAGCACCACCAATGAGGGTATCATTTCCTAAACCACCATTAAGAATGTTATTAGCACTGTTACCAGTAATGACGTTATCACCCGCGTTACCTATAGCGTTAATTGCAGCCGTTCCTGTTAGTGTCAAGTTTTCAACGTTAGCAAGTGCCGCAATAGTGTAAGTAACACTAGATTGAATGGTATCTGTACCTTCGTTGGCATTTTCGATAATGGTATCAGTGG
>NZ_PGEM01000091.1 GCF_002934005.1 Cuspidothrix issatschenkoi CHARLIE-1
CAAAAGTTTGATTATGGTTGTATCTCATTTGAATGAAATATGCTGTATTTCCTAGGGGTAATTCATGAATTACCCCTACTTTCCTTCTGTTGTACGTAAGTCCTATAAATGTGTGTAGCTGGATGAGATTATCTAATTAGCAACCATGTCCCCAGCCGTGTCCCCAGCCATGGTGTCCCCAACCATGGTGTCCCCAGACGCGTCTCCAGCCATGGTGTCCCCAGCCATGTCCTCCTGTTAAAACTTCTTGTTCTTTTATAGATAATTCTGTGAACAATTCAGAGGAATTAGATAGGTCTGATAGGATAATTTGATTTGACATCTTTTTAGCCTCCACTCACAAATATGATTCAGTCATAATCTTTTTATAAAAGTCATTTACATAAATTTAATGATTCTAGAGATATAATCTCAGAATTATAACTTCTATCTTTTGAATGAAATAAAATTCCAAGTTGGAAAGGCAATTAGAAATTCTCACTGAACAGACAAATTAATAATTATAGCCGTGGACGGGATCAGCTATTACGCATCTAAATTTTATTCCTATAGCAATTCTCATTTAATAGGGTCAGGAATTACAAAAATAGACTATTCCAATCAGGAATTGCTTCTTTTTGAGCAAGTAATAATTTCTGTATACCTTGTTCAGAAAAATCTAAAAGTTGATTTAATTGCTGACGGGTAAAACTACCTGCTTCTGCTGTTCCTTGAACTTCAATAATTGCCAATTTTTGATTCATGACAATATTAAAATCCACATCTGCGGCTACATCTTCCACATAGTTAAGATCCAAAAACGGTTCATCTTGTAATAAGCCAACGGATATCGCCGCTATTTGTTCAATTAAAGGCGATCGCTTTAATACTCCTTCCTGTAATAATTGGGAAATAGCATGAGCTAAGGCCACAAAACCACCGGTAATGGCCATTGTTCTTGTACCTGCATCAGCTTGTAATACATCTGCATCTACAGTTAAAGTCAGTTCTCCCAAGGCTTCAAAATCCAATGCAGCCCGTAAACTTCGACCTATTAAACGTTGAATTTCTTGGGTTCTGCCAGATAATTTCATTAATTCCCGTTCCTGACGTTTTTGGGTAGCTGAGGGCAACATTCTATACTCAGCCGTTAACCAGCCGTTACCACTACCGGTCAAAAATTTAGGTACGCCCTCAGCCACGCTGACGGTACAAAGAACCTGGGTGTCACCACATTTAGCTAAAACCGAACCAGGAGCAAAGCGGGTAAAATTAGGAGCAAAGCTATGGGGACGAAGTTCACAGGGTTTTCTACCGTCAGGACGCTGCCAAGCCATGGAATGTTGCCTCAAAATTTTTGCTTACTGCTTTGTAGGTAAGAATTCAGAAGTTCAGGAGTATGGCTAACGCCACGCCGCGCTATCAGAATGAACAATGAAGCATGAAAAACATTTTTCTTTGATCTTCCCTGTTCCCTAAATCCTTACCTTTATAGATTATCCTAACAAGGTTAAAATTTCTTGCTCTACCTGTTCTGGTGACCGATCACCATTAATTGTTAATAGGTGACGACGGTGATCATAATATTCTAAAATGGGGATAGTGCGATCATAAAATAATTCTACACGCCTTTGGACAATTTCCGGTTGATCATCGGGAAGTAACCGCCCCAAAGAACGACTCACCATAACTGCGGCAGAAACTTGTAGATAAATTGCCCAATTGAGATTTTGCCCTAACTCTTCTAATAAAAAATCTAATTCTTCTGCCTGAAAAGCTGTGCGTGGATAGCCTTCTAAAATCCAACCTTCATTGACATCAGGTTGTTTAAGGCGAACTTTAATAAATTCAATCATCATTTCATCGGGAACAAACTCTCCTTGTTCTAAATAAGGTTTAGCTTCTAGAACTAAATCATTTAATTCGCCATAATTATTATTTTGATTATTGCCATATATGGCCGCTCTTAAAGTTTCACCTGTAGAAATTAAAGGCACATTAAAAACTTTAGAAAGTCTTTGCGCTTGAGTGCTTTTACCTGACCCTGAACCTCCTAAAATCACTAATCTCATGAAAACCTACTCTCCAAGTATAAAATTGACTAATGCTATAGTAAATCATTACCGATCGCTCAGGAGACTTTTTGACAATTACGCCACAACTAGAACACTTTTGAGAAGTGTAATGTGGTGCTACAGCTATAGCAACTTTGTCAAATTTAACCGCAAAATATTCAATCCTTTTAGATTTGCAATTGTCGTAAAACCTTGATAAGTAGGTTGGCGTTAAAGAGAGTTTTGGGCAATTTTACTTTTCTTCACATACCTTTAAATTTTTCGGTTCACTTACTTATAACAAACCAAGCCCCTTCTGTGGCTGATTGTACAGCCATGGAGTTTAATTCAGCAGTGAAAGGAAATTCTTTCCGCAGTTCAGTAGAGTATTTATTAAAGGCAAATTTATTAATTTTTAGCTCATGCGGTGCATCCATCCAATATTTAATCGCTTTATTACGAACGAATTGGGTAGTCCGAATTGCATTGTCTATGGCGTTATATTAATGTTGTTTTCCCTTAACTTTATGGTTCTACTGTACTTGTTATGCTAAATAACCACTCTGAAAGAGGGAACAGGGAACAGGGAACAGGGAAAAGAGGCAATATTTTGTAATAATGTTCAAAATTATGGCTTATTTCTTATGTATAGCAAGCTTTCCGAAATTTTTTGGACTAGATTTTGCATATTAGGTACTGAAGAACCAACTTTATATTCTAGAACTATCATTGGTTTATTGTTTACGACTTGTAAGTATTATACAATGGGTGTTTGCACGGAAACAGTGAAAAAATAAATATATTGAAGAGCAAGACAATTAACGTCAATGCAGGATAAATCCTGCCCCTAGTACAGCACGGCGTAAATAAACCAACAATTGTAAATCCCCAAAAGCCTATACTGTGTTCGTTTTGACTTTTGAATGCATGACTTCCACCCTGCGGTACTAGCCTTCATCCTAGGTCTAAAGCCCAGGTGTGACCTCCTGAGTCAGCCCCATCTTCAGGGGTTTTCGGCATTTTTTTTATAAAAATATGCTGAAATTATAGAAATTAGTGACATCATTAAATTGATGTAAGGATTTAGCTTTGTCTTATGGTTGCCCAATTAGAAACCCCAGGTCTAAATTCGACTCCGAGTTTACCATATTCTGTTAAAGGACTGGTACAGGTTTTTACAAGTTCCCAACGCAGCTTTTTTACAAGTGTTATGGCACAAGCACTGAGAATTGCTGGTCAAGGAACACCAGTATTAATAGTTCAATTTCTCAAAGGAGGTATTGGACAAGGATACCAGCGACCGATCCAAATGGGACAAAATTTAGATTGGATTCGCTGTGATTTGCTGCGTTTTATTGATACTCCAGAGTTAGAAAAATCAGAAAAAAAAGCTCTCCAAGAGCTTTGGCAACACACCAAAAAGGTAGTTAATGAAGGTAAATATTCTTTATTGCTTTTAGATGAATTAAGCTTGGCCATACATTTCGGCTGTATTCCCGAAACTGAGGTATTAGACTTTTTATCTCAACGTCCTTCCCATCTAGATATTATTCTCACCGGTTCTCAGATGCCCCAGTCTATCTTAGATGTGGCAGATCAAATTACAGAAATTCGCCGTAGTCATCAACCTTGATGTTCAGGAGTTCATCTAAACCCATTACCTATTACCCATTACCTAATGTAAAAAGTGCCGTACACCAGTTATAACCATCAATAAACCCAGTTCATTTGCGGCTTTAATAGAGTCCTTATCCTTGAGACTACCTCCGGGTTGGACAATAGCGGTAATTCCGGCTGCTGCGGCTGCTCTGACGGTATCATCGAAGGGGAAGAAGCCGTCACTAGCTAGGAATGCTCCTCGGGCTTTTTCTCCAGCTTGTTCGAGGGCAATTTTGGTTGAACCCACGCGGTTCATTTGTCCAGCACCTACGCCTAATGTTGTGCGATCGCTCACTATGACAATAGCATTTGATTTCACGTGCTTGCAAACTTTCCACGCAAACAATAATTCAGCTAACTCGCTGGGTGTGGGTTGACGTTCGGTGACAACTTGCCATTGAGTAGGATCGGCAATGATATCATCAGCAGATTGGACTAAAAACCCACCGGCTACAGCTTTGACAGTTTCTTTCGGTCCAGTTAGCAAATCTGGTAAAATCAAAACTCGGACATTACCCTTTTTAGTTAAAATTTCCTGGGCTTCCTCATCACAACCAGGAGCAACCACGCACTCCAAAAATGTCTTCGTTAATTCCGTCGCCGTGGCTGCGTCAATAGGACGGTTTAAAGCGATAATGCCGCCAAAAGCTGAGATAGAATCAGCATTAAAGGCTTTTTGATAAGCGTCGAAAATCGTTTCTGCTTCCGCAGTTCCACAGGGGTTGGTATGTTTGATAATTGTCGCGGCGGGACTTTCGGTAAATTCAGCAATTATCCGCCGTGCAGCTTCCAAATCTACTAAATTATTGTAACTGAGTTCCTTACCTTGCAATTTGGTTGCTGCTGTCCAACCTGTGGGGGTGCTTCCCGTTTGATACCATGCTGCGGGTTGGTGGGGGTTTTCTCCATAACGCAAAGATTGGATTTGTGTCCCAGACATGGTAAACTCTGAACCTTGTATGCCACCTAAATAAGCTGCAATGGCATTATCATAACTAGCAGTATGTAAAAATCCTTTTAAGGCGCATTTTTGCCGAAACTCTAGGGACGCTGCCCCATTTTGACCTAGTTCTTGCAAATACTCACCATATTGAGCCGGATCACATAATACTGTCAAATGAGCGTAATTTTTTGATGATGCCCTTAACATGGCCGGGCCACCAATATCAATTTGTTCCACCGCGTCAGCTAAGGTAACACCAGGTTTAGCAATGGTTTCCTCAAAAGGATAAAGATTAACAACGACTAAATCAATGGGACGAATTTGATTATTTTCTAAATCTGTGACATCTTGCGCCACATCTCGCCGTGCTAAAATACCGCCATGAATACGAGGATGGAGAGTTTTGACCCGACCGCCTAAAATTTCTGGTGAACCTGTATAATCAGAAACTTTGGTAACTGGTATGCCCGCATCTTTCAGGGTTTTGGCTGTTCCCCCACTGCTGATGATATCAAAGCCAAATTCTGCTACTAAGCTACGAGCTAAATCAATTATACCAGTTTTATTAGATACACTCAGCAATGCCAAACGCGCCATAATTCCCCAGATTCCTTTAAACTAATTTGCAAACAGAAGAATATTCTACCGAAAGACATCCGATTTTGGATTTTAGATTTTGGATTTATTGCATTTGTGGAGGTCAAAAACTGGGAAAATTTACTGATAACCTGATCAACTTCAAACCTTTAGAACTTACACATAAACCCTCTCAAACTCTCATTCCTCTGTGATCTCTGTGTCCTCTGTGGTTCGTTTTTAGTAACCTGTGCGTAAGTCCTAACCTTGATAATATAAGAAAAATATGCATTTACTATCATTAAAACAAAAATACTTTTTCAGAGTCTAGATCCTTCTAACTTCTTTCTTCCTGCTGATTGCTTTACAGACTTTCCACTGGAACGTCTCTACTCATGAACTCCTGACTCCTGAACTCCTCTAATTATGCTTTCTACCCAACGGATTATTAATTGCCCAAATTCAGAATGTGATCAGCCAATTAACTCGGTGGGTGATACTATTTGCGATCGCTGTCAAACTCCCCTAATTTACCGCTATTTGTGGGCAACTGGCAATCAGGCGGCACAAATTCCCCCAGAAACAAAGGTAGCTGACAGATATGAAGTCATTAAACCGCAAATTTGGCTGGATACTCAACCTACACTATTACCAGATATACCCTCCCAACTGCCAAATATAGTTATTCCCTATTTACGCTTATATTCAGAACACTTACATATTCCCCAAGCTTATGGTTTTACTTCCTTAGCAGAAGTAGATGGTGATATTTTATTATTGGAAAACGCCCCTATAGATGAAACAGGCTGTATTTACCCAACTATTACCGACTCCTGGGAACAAGCATCTCCCGTGAGACAGGTTTACTGGTTATGGCAAATTCTCCAATTGTGGACACCGTTATTAGAATTACAAGTTGCCCAGAGTTTGCTATTAGCAGATAATTTATGTGTTCAAGGTTGGTGTATTCGGTTATTAGAATTACATCGAAGTACAGAACAACCAACTTTACAAGATTTAGGTAATTTTTGGCGGTCTTGGGTGACAACAGCAAAAAGCACCATTGCCCCCAAGTTAGAAATAATAGTTCAGTTAATGTGTGGAAAGGAAGTTGATTTAGAGAATATTAACGCTCAACTCAATGAATTATTGTTAACAACAGCCGCAGAATTACCTTTATTTTTAACCATAGCTGGAGCAACGGATAGAGGTAAAGTTATCAAACATAATGAAGATACTTGTTATCCTAGTGATACTAACAATATAGATGATGATTTAAAACCACGATTATCAATTATTTGTGATGGTATTGGTGGCCATGAAGGTGGTGAAGTAGCCAGTCAATTAGCACTACAATCTCTCAAGTTACAAATGCGGGCTTTATTAACAGAGATAGGAGAACAAACAGAACTGTTAACGCCGAATTTATTATCTCAGCAACTAGAGTCTTGTTTGCGAGTTGTGAATAATGTGGTCTGGTCACGCAATGATGAGCAAAATCGTCAGGGTAAGGAACGCATGGCCACAACTTTGGTGATGTCATTGCAGATACCCCAAAGAATAATTACATCTGCTGAAAAACATTTCAAAAATTCCCATGAACTTTATTTAGCGCATATTGGTGACAGTCGTGCTTATTGGATAACCCAGAATTATTGTCAACTTTTAACTGTAGATGATAATCTGATTAAACGAGAAGTTGGTTTAGGCAAAAGTTTATATCGTCAAGCGCTGCAAATACCCGAAGCTAACGCCCTCACCCAAGCATTAGGCACAAAAGAAGCAGAATTTCTTAACTTTTCGATTCAACGATTTATTTTAGAGGAAGATGGGATTTTATTACTTTGTTCGGATGGTTTGAGCGATCGCAATTTAGTAACACAATATTGGCAAGATTACGCTATTCCCGTCCTTACTGGTGATTTAAGCATAGAAGCTGCTACCCAGGAATTAATTAAACTGGCTAATGAAAAGAATGGCCAAGATAATATCTCTGTGGTGCTAACTCTTTGCCGTGTGGCTGAACCATTATCAATGGCAATTATCCCCTCACCCCCAGCCGAAATTGTTTCTCCCTCACCTCTTGCCGTTGCCGATGCAGAAGCGCTAATTGTTTCCACACCCATAGAAACCGATTTAGCCGCAAGTTCCCAAGCCCTGTTAAATTTGAGTTTGAATGAAGAAGCCACTACACCTATCCCACCATCTCAAGGCAAGAGTTGGGTCTTATTTGTTGTATTCTTACTCTTACTAATGGGAAGTACCTCTGTGAGTTTATTTGCGTGGTGGGAATTATATCCTCAATCTTTCCAACAAGTCTGTCGCCAACTTCCCGAAAAAGTACGGAAATTTTGCCCAGAGTAGGTAGGGGAGCAGGGGAGAATATTTTTACTACTGACAACGGACAACGGACAACTGATAACCATCAGAAATATACAAGTTTGTCCCACAGCTTAATAGCGCAATCTATTGTAAAATTGGGTTTGCCATTAAATCATGCTGGATTTTGCAGTCAAAATAGCTGTGGAGATGGTTGAGGAAAAACAAGAGTTAGATACATAAGATATTATGAAAGTAGGCGATCGCGTGCGTGTTAAAGAATCAGTAGTGGTTTATCATCATCCTGAACATCGCAGTCAGGCTTTTGACATCCAAGGAACGGAAGGGGAAATAGTAGCTGTTGTTACTCAGTGGCATGATAGACCTGTAAGTGCTAACTTCCCTTTTTTAGTCCAGTTTAGTAAAAAATTTAAAGCTCATTTACGCGATTTTGAAATAGAAGTTATCTAAGTTAGGACTAAAGCAAAACACGATGAAAGTAGGGGTAATTTATCAATTACCCCTCCATGACAATCAGCTTTGTTATTCGTTGTTCAATAGTTCCGCTTGCAGACCATCTAAAAGGGGATTTCTTTTCAGTGATGGAATTAAGGAAGCCTTCTGAGATTGATTATCACTTATATCGTCAGGTATAAATTCTAACGAAATTCTCACCTTTCCTTTTTGCCACCCCCCCCCAGTTGTTTCCATGGCTTCACATGGTATTCCCTCTAAAATCCAAGCTGCAAGGGTTTCGTTATCAAATTCCTGTCCCATTCTGTTGGCTAAATTCTCCGTTAGTTCTATAACTTTAAAAGTCGAAAACCCTAACGGACTCTTTTTTCTGTCTATGGAAACGACATCATTATTTCCCAAGCTAAATCCAGTCATTATATTTACTCCGATCACGACCACAGGATAAGTAAAAACTACCCTGTATTACCTAAATTAGCAGGTATCAATATAAATCACCAATTAGCGGCGACAAAACCATGACATAATATTGATTTCGCGCCGCATTTTCCCTAAATCTCGACGATTTTGGGTTGCAGTTTTCTGATACCACTCGCAATGTTTTTTAAATTCTAATCGGACATTAACTTCTTGATAAAATTCCTGGGATGTTTGATGAACTGCAAACACTTCCTCAGCTTCCGGTTGAGGTGACGGGACGATATATGGTAAATCTTTACTCATTGGGAATTGGGAATTGGGAATTGGGAATTGGGAATTGGGAATTGGGAATAGTATTTATATAGGACTTACGCACTGTACAAATTCACCATGATGTGCATAAACGAAAATCCGTCGTTTCAGGCTTTTGGCGATTAACTTCCGATCAATAGCGAACTGCTTGCAGCAGCGCTTCGCTATCGCCCAAAAATAATTAAAAAATCACGTTAAAATGCCCGAAACCCATACCTCATATTTGGTTGATCCTGTCAATGCGTAAGTCCTAGTTATAACCAGTACATTGGATTAATTGATGATGATTATTTCATATACTCACTCAGCGATAATGGCTAAAAATATATTATTGTGGGGATGTTGAGGATGAATCAATATGTATCTAAACTAGCTCGTTTGTTGGTGCTGACCTCATTAGCTTTAATATTAGCTGCTTGTGATCCTAACTCTAACAATACCAGTAAACCTCTTACCCGTGATCTGTGGTCAAGAATTAAAGCAAGTAAACAATTAGTTTGTGGTATTAGCGGGGAATTACCAGGTTTTAGTTTTGTCGGTACTGATGGGGAATATAGCGGTATTGATGTAGATATTTGTCGCGCCATAGCAGCAGGTATTTTTAATAACCCAAATGCGGTGGAATATCGGACACTCAATTCTAAGGAAAGATTTACAGCTTTGCAAACTGGGGAGGTGGATATTCTCAGTCGCAATACTAGTTGGACTTTTGGCCGTGCTACCGCCCAAGGTCTGGATTTTGCACCGGTTATTTTTTATGATGGTCAAGGTTTAATGGTGCGGAAAAATGGCGGTATTAAGTCTCTTAAGGATTTAAAAGATAAGGCTATTTGTGTGCAAACGGGAACTACTACTGAACAAAATTTAGCAGATCAAATGCGGAAGCGCAATATTACTTATAAACCCGTAGTTTTTGAAGATGTAAATGTTACCTTTGCAACTTATAGTGAAGGACGTTGTGATGCTGTGACTGCGGATCGTTCGGCTTTATTGTCTCGACGTTCTACTTTAGCAAAAGCCAATGATCATTTTATCTTAAATGATGTACTTTCTTCAGAACCTCTTGCACCTGCGATCGCAAAAGGTGACACTCGTTGGAGTGATATTGTCAAATGGACTGTCTATACTTTAATTAAGGCTGAGGAATTAGGTATCAATTCCCAAAATGTTAGCCAATTAAAAAATAGTTCTGATCCAGAAATTAAACGTTTTTTAGGAGTAGAAGGAAGTTTAGGTGCTGGTTTAGGTCTAACTAATGATTTTGCTTTTAATGTTATTAAACACGTCGGTAATTATGGGGAAATATATCAGCGAAATTTGGGAACAAAAAGTAGCTTTAATTTACCACGTGGACAAAATCAATTATGGAATCAAAATGGCTTGCTTTATGCTCCTCCTTTTCGGTAATATATCACTATTTATCAAGGCTCATCATTTTGTAATTTATGAATGATTCTCAAGTTCCATTATGGCGTAGTCAACGCTTTTGGCAAAATCTTACTCAAGCAATTGTGGTATTTTTAGTAGTTGCTATTTTCACTATAGTCGTGATGAATGTCAACCGTAATTTACAACAGTTAGGAATTAATTTTGGTTTTGATTTTTTGCAACAACAAGCATCTTTTGATATTGGGGAAAAGCTAGTTAAATACAAACCGACAGACTCTTATTTGTTAGCTTTATGGGTAGGTTTAATTAATTCTTTACGTATTGCAATTTTAGGAGTTTTCTTAACTTCAATTATTGGTTTAACTGCGGGAATTGCTAGACTATCAGATAATTGGTTAGTCCGGAATATTAGTTTATTGTATGTGGAGATATTCCGAAATACACCACTATTACTACAACTGTTATTTTGGTATTTTGCGGTATTTTTGAGTTTTCCCAAAGCTGCAAATAAAGTCAGTATTTTAGGTTTAGTAAATTTAAGTAAAAGTGGCATAGAAATACCTTTTTTCACCTTAACTCCAGAATTTTCTACATTGTTATTAGGGTTAACATTTTACACTGGGGCGTTTATTGCAGAAATTGTCAGAGGTGGAATTAAATCCGTAGAAAAAGGTCAATGGGAAGCAGCAAAGTCTCTTGGTTTAAACCCTACGTTAGCCATGAGATTTGTAATTTTACCCCAAGCACTAAGGGTTATTATTCCACCTTTAACTAGTCAATATTTGAATTTAACAAAAAACTCCAGTTTAGCAATTGCAGTAGGATATCCAGATATTTATTTTGTTGCTTCTACCACATTTAACCAAACAGGAAAAGCCGTAGAAGTAATGATCTTAATTATGTTAACATATCTCACATTAAGTTTAACGATTTCATTAGTAATGAACCAATTTAACCATGCTGTGCAAATTAAAGAAAGATAAGTCTTAGGGTGTCTTAGGAACAGCATAACACACTATATTATTAGTCAAAAGCAGAGGTAATTCATGAATCACCCCTACGTAAGAAACAGAGTTTCAAACAAATCTTGCGTAAGTCCTAAATCAATTACAGCATATTTCATATGGGGTACAAACTGGATTAATCAAACTTTTTTGGTGCGGGCATCTTGTCCGCAAAATGTGTACCTCATACCTTCGGAAACTGCTATAAAAATCTAAAATACAACAAAAAAACATGAATAATATCATAAATAACAAACTTAATTGGTTAAAAACAAATCTGTTTAACAACTGGTACAATAGTCTATTATCAACTCTATCAATAATATTCATATTTTGGATATTTCAAGGATTTGCTAATTGGTTAATTACCCTATCACAATGGGAAGTAGTACAAGTTAATTTGCATTTATTTCTAGTAGGAAGATTTCCTAAAAGTTTATATTGGCGTATTTGGGTTATTTTAGCAATAACCACAACCTTAACTAGTATGACAATAGGAATATTCAAACAACAAAAAATATTCACAAAACGTGATTTTAGTATTGCTGCTTTCTGTGGAATTATTGTCTTATTAATTCTCCCACTACAGGCAGTTGATAAAATTCGGCTATTTGCTATCACAATTTTATCATTAGGAGGACTTTTCGCAGGGAGAAAATTCCCTAATAAAATCAAACCTTGGACATCATTGATATGGTTATTATCCTTCCCGCTAATTCTTTGGTTAATTGGAGGAGGTTTAGGTTTAAAACCTGTTTCTACAAACTTCTGGAATGGTTTACTACTAACATTACTAATGGCTATAGTGAGTATTGTACTTTCCTTTCCATTGGGAGTATTACTCGCATTAGGAAGAACAAGTACATTAGGGATAATTCACTGGTTTTCTATTTTGTATATTGAAATTGTGCGCGGATTACCATTAATTGGTATTCTATTTTTAGCCCAAGTTATGTTACCCTTATTTTTACCAGAGAATCTGCGATTAGATCGTTTATTTAGAGGTATTGCAGGGTTAACATTATTTAGTGCGGCATATATGGCCGAAAATGTCAGAGGAGGTTTACAGTCAATTCCTAAAGGACAAATAGAAGCGGGTAAAGCATTAGGATTAAATACTCCCTATATAATTATATTCATTGTATTACCTCAAGCACTAAAAGCGGTAATCCCGGCTATTGTAGGGCAATTTATCGGGTTATTTAAGGATACTTCTTTACTGTCATTAGTGGGGTTAGTAGAATTAACAGGAATGGCCAGATCAATATTAGCACAACCGCAATTTTTAGGGAGATATGCAGAAGTTTATTTATTCATTGGAGTCATTTATTGGGTATTTTGTTATGTAATGGCTATTACTGCTAGGAAGTTGGAAACCCTGTAGGAGTTTAGCAATATCAAAAACGAGAATTAAAATCTTTTATTAATTATTTGCACTATCTAAATGGAGTTAATAAAAATGAGTATCACAACATCAAATTCAGAATTAATCATTATTGCTAAAGATGTACATAAATGGTATGGTAAATTTCACGTTCTCAAAGGTGTAAGTTTATCAGTAGCTAGAGGGGAAGTTATAGTTTTAATGGGACCTTCTGGTTCGGGAAAATCAACTTTTATTAGAACATTTAACGCACTAGAAGAATATCAACAGGGAACAATTACTATTGATGGAATTAACCTAACTCATGATTTAAAAAATATTGAGGCCATTCGTCAGGAAGTGGGTATGGTATTTCAACAATTTAATTTATTTCCCCATTTAACGGTGTTAGAAAATATTACTTTAGCACCTATATGGGTCAGAAAAATATCTAAAAGTAAGGCCGAAGAAATAGCTATTCAATTATTAGAAAGAGTGGGAATTTTAGCCCAATCACAAAAATATCCTGGCCAATTATCTGGAGGTCAACAACAACGGGTCGCTATTGCTCGTGCTTTAGCTATGCAACCAAAAATAATGTTATTTGATGAACCTACATCAGCTTTAGATCCAGAGATGGTGCGAGAGGTTTTAGACGTGATGCGATCACTTACTAATGATGGGATGACGATGGTAGTTGTGACTCATGAGGTAGGATTTGCACGGGAAGTAGCTGATCGTGTTATTTTTATGGATGGTGGTGTAATTGTGGAAACTGCGACTCCTGACGGATTTTTTAATAGTCCCCAGGAAGAAAGAACAAAGCGGTTTTTATCACAAATTATTTAACTGCAATTGTTCTATCCGCACTAGGACGGACTATAACACAGAGGAATAAGAGTTTGAGAGTTTTTTGCGTAAGTCCTAAATACTTTTAAAACAACCTCTTAGAATAGTTTAAACTTAACTAATTGAGTTTCAATCATCCCTGTCAGCATTTGATTGAGTTCATCCCTATCTTGAAATTGCAAAAATTGTTGGGTAGGTAAATCAAAAGGAAATTCTCCTTCCAGTTCTGGGCGCTGCATTTGTAGGAGTAAAATCTGTTCAGACCTTTTGCTGTGCAAAGCATACCCCATTTCTAAACACACATAAGGACTGGGAATGAGTTGGTTGGTTTCTTGACTCTCAATGGTAGTTATGGATGTGGTATCAGCAATAAATAATAAACTCCTACGAATTTTTCTCATGCTGGTACGACTCAAACGCATGGGAGCATTTTTAGGACGGGATGATTCTACTAATGTTAAAGGAAAACGCGATTTCTCATTGATAGTATTTAAACTGGCAACTAATTCTTCTTTTAGCAGTTCATTCGCTGTAGGATATTCAGATTGATAACAGAAATATATTATTGGATCTAATTGCGATAATATGGACTGTTTAGTAAAATAGATTTCATGACTAATTAAGTCAATGTTAGCAACTGCATATCCACCGCTACCCTCAATATAAAACTCAATATTTTCTCCTTCTAGGTAGCGTGCAAACCAAGTTGATATTTTTACTGCGTCGCTATCTTCTAAAAAGTCTGCTCGCAGTCCTGATTTTAATAAACTTTTTTTACTCAACCGAATATCTGGAGGACGTTTTTCCAGTTCTGTAATCGGTTCGTAATCCGGTAGATACCACGCTTTAAGCGCAATAATGGACATAAGGCGCCGTTTTTTACTGTCTCTTAACTATTCAATTCTAGTACAAATTTACAAACAACAACACCCAGCCTTCTACTCACTTCCCCATTCCCTCCTCCTGTTTATTCTAGCCAGGGATGTACTACCTTTCACCATCTTGATAAACAAGCGATGGAAACCAGTTACAGCGCCCCCTGTTTTCAATCATCTGAGGGAATATTAGTTTTCGCGGTGGGTGTTGTTGTTTGTTGACGAGACAGATGTAAATTAAACAGCTTTCTTACCTCTTAACTTAACTGACGTTCTTTGTCTTCTTTTCTCTCTAGCTGTTGTATCTGCCAGGGAAGCTCTATCTGCTTCCATTATTAGAATAACAGCTTTAATTTGGTTTGGATCTATTTGCAATTAAACTTTACTAAATAAAAAACATAAGTTTGATGAAAACCTATATTTTTGGCAATTACACACTACTTTTGGCAGTAATTTTATTTTGATGCAATTGAGTAATTGCTCAGAATGTTTTAAGTTTTGAAACAAAACAGATTTCATCCTCATGCACCCTAAAATACCCAGGACTTACCCAACTACCACATTGCTAGGGTGTGGTTCGGCAAGCTCACTAACCGCGTCAGACAGTATAAATCATGTAAATAACTAAATTGTTGGTATTTGATATCATGTTTTGTTGAACACTTATCATATCTGTTAATGCTGGTAATGGGTAATTGGTAATTATGTAAAGTTTTGTAACGACATTCAACATTTCTGAACATTG
>NZ_PGEM01000092.1 GCF_002934005.1 Cuspidothrix issatschenkoi CHARLIE-1
CAGTTCGGCTTCGCTCACTGTTGACCCTGAGCGAAGTCGAAGGGTCAAATGTTCTTTGCCCTTACAAGGCTGACACCTCGTATTAGTTGAGAACGATTTCGGTTTTTCCCGCCTTATATCTCACCACTGAATTTGGTACTCCAAATTCAGTGGGGGACTTACGGCGAATAGTTAAAACCAACCGTTTCACAACACGGGGGAATAAGAGTTGGATAGGTTTTGTGCGTAAGTCCTCTTCTTTTTTTACTCCAACTGAATCAAAACCCGAAAACTTACAAAAGAATAGCATGATAAGGGGTAAAGACCCTTAAAATAATCAAGATTTGTATTTTTGTCATCTAAGGTAAAAACTATGCCCCGTCGTCAAGACATCAAAAAAATTCTCTTGTTAGGTTCAGGTCCCATTGTCATTGGCCAAGCCTGTGAATTTGACTATTCTGGAACTCAAGCCTGTAAAGCTTTGCGAGAAGAAGGCTATGAAGTGGTGTTGGTAAACTCCAACCCAGCTACTATTATGACCGACCCGGAAACAGCCGACCGCACATATATAGAACCGTTGACACCAGAAATAGTAGAAAAAGTTATTGTCAAAGAACGTCCAGATGCTTTATTACCAACGATGGGAGGACAAACCGCCCTCAATATTGCGGTTGCTTTGGCGAAAAATGGGGTTTTGGATAAATACAACGTTGAGTTAATTGGTGCAAAGTTACCCGCCATTGAAAAAGCCGAAGACAGAAAACTGTTTAATGAAGCCATGGAAAAAATTGGGGTAGCAGTGTGTCCTAGTGGTACAGCCTCAACTTTGGAGGAAGCAAAAGCGATCGCTCTGCAAATTGGTACATATCCCTTAATTATCCGTCCAGCCTTTACAATGGGGGGAACTGGTGGCGGCATAGCCTATAACCAGGAAGAGTTTGAAGAAATGGCACAGGTGGGTATTGATGCTAGTCCCGTTTCCCAAATTCTCATTGACCAATCTTTATTGGGTTGGAAAGAGTATGAATTAGAGGTAATGCGAGACTTAGCAGATAACGTCGTCATTATCTGTTCTATCGAAAATCTCGACCCCATGGGGATTCATACAGGGGATTCTATCACTGTTGCCCCCGCCCAAACCCTCACCGATAAAGAATATCAACGGTTACGGGATATGGCAATTAAAATTATCCGGGAAATTGGTGTAGAAACCGGCGGTTCTAATATCCAGTTTGCCGTAAATCCCGTCAATGGTGATGTGGTAGTAATTGAAATGAACCCCCGCGTCTCTCGCAGTTCGGCTTTATCTTCCAAGGCTACAGGTTTTCCCATTGCGAAAATTGCTGCTAAGTTAGCTGTGGGTTATACTTTGAATGAACTACAAAACGATATCACTAAAAAAACTCCCGCTTCCTTTGAACCGACAATTGACTATGTGGTGACAAAAATTCCCCGGTTTGCCTTTGAGAAATTCCCTGGTTCTGACTCAGTGCTAACAACGCAAATGAAGTCAGTGGGAGAAGCAATGGCCATCGGGCGGACATTTAATGAATCTTTCCAAAAAGCTTTGCGTTCTTTAGAAACCGGACGCGCTGGTTGGGGTTGTGATAAAGCCGAAAAATTGCCCAGTGGTGAACAAATTCGCGCCCAGTTGCGGACACCTAACCCAGAACGCATCTTTTCTGTACGTCATGCTATGCAGCTAGGAATGAGTAATGAGGAAATCTACGAACTGACCGCCATTGACCCTTGGTTTTTAGATAAATTGCAAGAAATTTTAGAAATAGAAAAATTTCTCAAACGGACTCCTTTGCAGCAGTTGACAAAACAGCAAATGTATGATGTGAAGCGGAATGGTTTTAGCGATCGCCAAATAGCTTATGCTACAAAAACCAAAGAAGACGAAGTTCGCACATATCGCAAACAGCTAGAGGTTATCCCAGTTTACAAAACCGTGGATACCTGCGCGGCGGAATTTGAGGCACTAACCCCATACTATTATTCTACCTACGAAGAAGAAACGGAAGTATTACCAACGGATAAACCCAAGGTGATGATTTTGGGTGGTGGTCCCAACCGTATTGGTCAAGGAATTGAGTTTGATTATTGTTGTTGTCATGCTGCGTATTCTCTACATGATGCCGGGTATGAAACAATTATGGTCAATTCTAACCCAGAAACAGTTTCTACAGATTACGATACCAGTGATCGCCTGTATTTTGAACCATTAACGAAAGAAGACGTTCTCAACATCATCGAAGCCGAAAACCCCATCGGGATTATTGTCCAATTTGGTGGACAAACACCTTTAAAATTAGCCGTACCCCTCCAAGAATATCTTCAACAACAAGCAGCCATTTCTAATATTTTACAAAGTGGGGAAATCCAAAATCCAAAATCCAAAATCCAAAATACAGAGATTTGGGGAACATCACCCGATTCTATAGATATGGCGGAAAACAGGGAACGGTTTGAAAAGATTCTGAAAGAATTAAACATCGCCCAACCACCTAACGGTATGGCGAGAAGTTACGAAGATGCGTTAATAGTCGCTAAACGAATTGGTTATCCTGTAGTAGTCCGTCCTAGTTATGTACTAGGGGGAAGAGCGATGGAAATCGTTTATTCTGATACTGAATTAGAACGTTACATGACCTTTGCTGTGCAAGTAGAACCAGATCACCCGATTTTAATTGATAAGTTCTTAGAAAACGCCATTGAAGTAGATGTAGATGCGATCGCCGATCATACTGGTAATGTCGTCATTGGTGGCATCATGGAACATATCGAACAAGCGGGGATTCACTCTGGTGACTCAGCTTGTTCCTTACCTTCCATTTCCCTCTCTCCTGCCGTCCTCAATCAAATCCGTTTATGGACGGTTCAACTAGCACAAGCTCTATCTGTAGTTGGGTTGATGAATATTCAATTTGCCGTAGTCGGTGCAAATGGTTATTCTCCTCAAGTTTATATTTTGGAAGCTAACCCCAGGGCATCACGGACAGTTCCTTTTGTCTCTAAAGCCACAGGAGTACAATTAGCTAAACTCGCATCCTTAATTATGTCGGGTAAAACCTTAGAAGAATTAAACTTTACAAAAGAAGTCATTCCTTCTCATATTGCCGTCAAAGAAGCGGTTTTACCATTTAATAAATTCCCTGGTACAGATACCATTTTGGGTCCGGAAATGCGCTCAACTGGTGAAGTAATGGGTATTGACAGCGATTTCGGCCGCGCCTTTGCTAAAGCAGAATTAGGTGCAGGGGAAAAATTACCGCTTCAGGGAACTGTATTTGTTTCCATGAGTGACAGAGATAAATCTCTAGCAGTAGATGTCATTAAGGAGTTTATTAAGTTAGGCTTCACAATTATGGCCACCCAAGGGACACGCCAAGTCCTTCAAGAACAAGGATTAGAGGTGAAATCAGTTCTCAAACTCCATGAAGGTCGTCCTCATGTCCTAGATGCAATTAAAAATGCCAACATTCAACTGATCATTAATACACCTTCGGGAGAAGAAGCTCATGCCGATTCTAAATTAATTCGTCGCACCGCTTTAGGCTACAAAATCCCCATCATTACCACTATTGCAGGTGCTAGAGCCACAGCCGCAGCTATCCGTTCTCTGCAAAACACGACTTTAGATGTGAAGGTGATTCAAGAATACTGTCCGATGGGTTAATTGTCTAAACTATGATTTTTGTGATTGTGATGATTTTCATGATAAATCTTGGGGACTTTACCAAAAACTAATCATATTCATCAGAATAATCCCAAAAATCATAGTTGAGACATTGTTAAGCAATTGTTACGGAAGAATGATTATGGTTATCATTGAGATATATTAACAAATATGAGGAAGCTGTGTTTGCCGCTAAAAATCGCGCTCAATCCCTGTCAGTGCTAAATTTTCAGTAATTTTAGGGTCTTAGGTGATATCGAATTACTAGGAAGGTGCGGGTTTCTCGGTAGTCAAGTAATTCTCATAAATGTTACAATAATTAATATTGCGGAAAACACAAAAAATCTATGACTTGCTACCTTGTATCTAACTATAGATACTTGTGAAAACAAGGAGATAGATGTAACCTTTACCAATTAAGTACCTAATTGACCAAAAATATGGCCAGCGATCATTTACTGATCGTTTCAGTTACTAAACGCAATCTGGGTTTCTAGCCCAATTGGGTAGTATTGCCCGAAAATATTATTCTCTTAACGACCCTATCAGTAAACCCACCATTATCAAAGAGTAGCACCATGAAGACCGCTCAATCAGCCACCGACCTCGTGCGGACTTACCTGCGTGAGATTGGCCGTGTGCCACTCCTCACCCACGAAGAAGAAATTTTTTATGGTAAACAGGTGCAACGATCTACTGCCCTGCATGAGATCAGAGAAGGTCTTGCTACCCAGTTAGGTCATGAACCAAGTTTAGAACAATGGGCGGCAGCCTCTGGTTTAGAAGTATCAGAATTAAATCAGGCGATCGCTGAAGGTGAAATCGCTAAACGGAAAATGGTAGAAGCCAATCTCCGCTTAGTCGTTTCCGTTGCCAAAAAGTACATTAAACGTAATGTTGATTTACTTGACCTCATTCAAGAGGGCAGTATTGGAATGCAAAGAGGTGTGGAAAAATTTGACCCGACCAAAGGTTACAGATTTTCTACCTATGCTTATTGGTGGATACGTCAAGCCATTACCCGGGCGATCGCCGAAAAAGCCCGAACTATTCGCTTACCTATTCATATTACTGAAAAACTCAACAAAATTAAAAAAGCCCAGCGCCAACTATCCCAAGGACTAGGACGTGCGCCCACGGTAGCGGAATTATCCCAAGAATTAGATCTAACACCTAAACAAGTACGAGAGTATCTAGAAAAAGCCCGTCTGCCATTATCTCTAGATTTGCGCTTGGGAGATAACTATGACACCGAACTGGGAGAAATGTTAGAAGATACCGGCGCAACACCAGAAGATTTTGTCATGCAAACTTCCCTTTCCTCCGACTTAGAACGGATGATGTCAGAACTTACCCCCCAACAAAAGGAAGTCATTAGCCTCCGTTTTGGTTTAGCAGATGGACAATCTTTAACTTTGGCTAGAATTGGCGAAATCCTGAATATTAGCCGGGAACGAGTGCGACAAATTGAACGCGAAGCCTTAAATAAACTTCGTAAATCCAAAGCCACTATGAATGAATATCTTGCTAGTTAGTCCGTTGTTTTCTGGTTGATGGGTGGTCAAATTCCACCCACACTCATTCATGATGTGAAAAACACTCCCTTTTTGGTACGGTTTCACCGACTCCCTCTTTAGGAATAGACTGTTAAATTAGTTAACATGAATATACAATAGTCAACTAAATCAAATAAAAAGTATCAGTTATTCCAGTCACAAATACCGTCGTTAGTAGTGGCAGTATAGGAGGTCAAACGTGAGTAACCAATCAAATCGAGTATCGGAATTTTTTAATAGTGATTCAGAAACAAGTAACTTATTATGGCAATATGTTAAATCATTAAGTCCAGATACTGTCACCCAATTATCTAAACCCACTTCTAATGAAGTGTTGCAGGTAATGGAACGGAATATTATAGGACTTTTAGGAAATTTACCCTCGGAACAATTCGGTATTACTATTTCCACCAGTCGTGAAAGCTTAGGTCGCTTGTTAGCATCAGCGATGATTAGCGGTTATTTTCTGCGGAATGCAGAACAAAGAATGAATTTTGATATGGTTATACAAGGAATAGAAGCGAATAATAGCGAAGTAGAATAAGATTATTTTCGGAAAAATCTTAAAATAAACAGGACTTACGCAAAATAAAACGAAAGTAGGGGTAATTCATGAATTACCCCTACGAAATAATCAGGGTTGCAGTTACATCTTGCGTAAGTCCTAATAAAGATCAACTCGGTGGAAATATAGTAATTCTACCGAGTTTTGTTATGATTGATTGGTAATGGGTGATTGGTAATTGGCAAGAAAGAATTTATTCCCTATTCCCTATTAGACAGTTTCAGATTCTTTTCCACCAGATGTCTATTCCCCATTCTCTATTACGCATTACCTATTACCTATTATGATTGAAAGCAATTCTTCTATACCGCATAAAATTATTGGTGTTGCTGTTATTTGGAATGACGAAAAACAGATTTTAATTGATCGTCGTCTTCCTCAAGGTGCAATGGGTGGTTTATGGGAATTTCCAGGGGGAAAAATTGAAATTGGTGAAACTATTGAAGAATGTATTAAACGAGAAATTGCTGAAGAATTGGGAATAGAAATTGCAGTTGGAAAACATCTAATTACTATTGATCACACTTATAGTCATTTACGGGTAACTTTAACAGTACATCATTCTCAACATTTAGCAGGTATTCCCCAAGCCATCGAATGTGATGAAATTCGCTGGGTGAGTTTGGATGAATTGGATGAATTTACTTTTCCAGAAGCGAATGGGGAAATTATCGCGGCTTTGAGGAAAGGTGAAAATAATAATTAATGAGTTATTTAGATTGGCTAAATTCAGCCAATTTACGGCGTGATTGTATAATCAAAAACCCTGAAATTAAAGTAGTGCAAGCAAGATGCTTGCATCCCATACCTATATAATCCTGTGACTCAATTACTAACCCCTTTACAATCCCTAAAACATAGATGTCAAAATCAGGATATCCAACATGAAAACAGGAATTTTATCACCAATTACCAAATTCAACTAGATCAATAGCAATTTGCATTATTACTTAATATTTCTTAATCTAAATATTACAACAAGCTACGATTTTGATTAACTCAGATTAAAACATGGATAATAAAAAATTAAAGCAGGAATAATTCTCCTGACAAATCAATGAATTACTCCTGAAAGTAACTAGAATGCGGTTGAGGGAATCACCGTAAAGGAGGGTTTATGAACAAAAACGTAAAATCCAGTTCGCGGAATGTGGCAATTGTTGGCCCTTATTTAAGTGGCAAAACAACCTTACTGGAAAGTTTGTTATTTGTCACAGGTGTAATTTCTCGTAAAGGTAATGTTAAAGACGGGAATACTGTGGGAGATAGTGCAAATGAAGCACGAGATAGACGCATGAGTGTGGAAATATCCACAGCAAATACTGAATATGAAAATACACGCTTCACATTTATAGATTGTCCTGGTTCTGTAGAATTTGCCCAAGAAACATATCATGGTTTGATGGGAGTTGATGCTGCAATTGTAGTTTGCGAACCCATTAAAGAGCGAGTTTTAACATTAGCGCCATTATTCAAATTTCTCGATGATTGGGAAATTCCCCACATCGTATTTGTGAATAAAATGGATAGGGCAAATATTCATGTTTTAGAAACATTAAACGCCCTTAAAGCTTTTTCTAGTCGTCCCTTAGTTTTGCATCAATACCCCATAATGCAAGGGGAACAACTCACAGGATTTATTGATATGGTGACAGAAAAAGCCTATCAATATCATCCTGGAGCACCTGCTGATTCTATCACATTTCCAGAAAATTTAAAAGCAGAAGAACATCTAGCTAGAGCCGAAATGTTAGAAACTTTGGCGAATTTTGATGATCATTTACTGGAAGAATTATTAGATGATATCGAACCGCCTCAAGAAGAAATTTTCAAAGATTTAAAATTGGAATTAGGTGCAGATTTAGTAGTACCTGTTTTCTTTGGTGTGGCTGAACAAGATTTTGGGGTTAGACCTTTATTAGAAGCATTATTAAGAGAAGCACCGGAACCAGAAACCACCATGGAACGGCGTTTAGGAACAATTAGTGATACTCCTGTAGCCCAAGTTCTGAAAACTTTCTATACTCCCCAAGGTGGTAAACTTTCTTTAGTGCGGGTCTGGCAAGGAATATTAACTGATGGTATTGTTTTAAATGGGGTCCGTGCTGGTGGTCTTTATCGCTTGATGGGACAACAACAACAGTCAATTAATCAAGCTGTTGCTGGGGAAATTGTAGCTTTAAGTCGGTTAGAAGGAATTAAAACCGGAGAGACAATTTCTACTAATTCCCAAATTAAACCATTACCAAAAGCGGAACAATTAGAACCAGTTTTTGCTTTAGCTATTACTCCCGAAAAACGCAATGATGAAGTTAAACTTAGTACTGCTATTACTAAGTTATTAGAAGAAGATCCGGCCTTAGCTTGGGAACAACATGGTGATACCCATGAGGTGATATTATGGGGACAAGGGGAAATACATTTGCAAGTTACGTTAGATAGATTACGCCGTAAATATAATTTACCAATGTCTACTCATCTTCCCCAAGTTCCCTATAAAGAAACTATCCGTAAACCTGTAAATTCTGTTCATGGACGTTATAAACATCAAAGTGGTGGCCATGGACAATTTGGAGATGTTTATTTAAATATTCAACCATTACCCAGAGGTGAAGGTTTCAATTTTCATGAAAAGATTGTTGGTGGTGTTGTTCCTAAACAATATATTCCTGGTGTCGAAATGGGTGTGCGGGAATTTCTTTCACACGGGCCTTTAGGTTTCCCGATGGTGGATGTGGCGGTAACATTAACCAATGGTTCTTATCATACCGTTGATAGTTCAGAACAGGCTTTTAAACAAGCTGCACGGTTAGCGATGCAGATGGGAGTGACCCAAGCACAACCAACGCTATTAGAACCGATTTTAAAGGTAGATGTGAATACTCCCAGTGAGTTTACTTCTAAAGTTTTGCAACTTTTAACTGGTAGACGGGGGCAAATTTTGGGTTACGAAGGTAGACATGATTGGCAAGGTTGGGATAATATTTATGCATATTTACCCCAAGCGGAAATGCAGGATTTTATTGTAGAATTGCGATCGCTCACTTTAGGTGTTGGTTCTTTCCATTGGGAACAGGATCATCTGCAAGAAGTACCAGAAAAGTTAGCTGAACGCATTTTACAGCATATTTCATTCAAATGAGGTACAACCATAATCAAACTTTTGTGGTGCGGGCATCTTGCCCGCAAAATCTGTACCTCATACCTGTTAAAAGTTTTTTCATCCATTGCGGAAACCAACTTAAAAATGAATAAATTCTCCTGTTTTGTTCAACAATTTATAAATACTAGGAATGCAACAGGTTCGCATTAAAGCAACTTCTAAATAACGTACAGTATCCCAAGTAAATTCATATCTTAAAAGCATATAAGCAATTTGAATATGATCTTTTTGAGGTTCAAGTTGCTGAATTAGCTTGAGGTTTTGATAACGATTAAACATTTCAGAATTACCCTATTTATTTACTTCTAATAATTGGGAATTTTCTAATCTTGACATCCACTTTTCTAAATAAATTTGATTGGCCTGTTTCTCAGATTGATCTTGTGTATCTAGGGGATAAGGTAAAAGTCCTAAAATTGCGGCTGTAGTTACACAAAACATAGACTTTTGGAAACTCATACAAATCTGCACTCGCAAATCATCTTCACTTCTGAGACTGTGACGATAAATATTATGTAAGTATTCTGGCAAATAATGGCGCATATCCTGCATTAATAATGTGGGAGGAATACCTGCACCACCAATAGGTAAAGGATCGGCGTATAATGCACCGTATTGGAATCGAGATTGATCTAGGGGAACTTGATATGCTTGGGCGTTTAAAGAAACTGTTCCTAAAAATGGTGTACCTCTAAAAAATACCGCTTCTACATAGGGAATGGCGGTATCTGCAAGGAAGGTTAAACCAACTGAGTTGGGAATCAGATCATAGACTTTACCGCCTATTTTGACGCTGTATGTAATTGGTTTAACTGCATCTGCAACTAAACCTTGTTTAATATGTTCTACAACTTGGGGAATTGATTTAATTTCGCCTTTGTCATAGCGATCTGATAAATTGAGAAACATATCAGCCATGACTCGCCAAAATTGTCCTAAACCAGTATAATAGGCCGAGACTCGTAACTGTTCGATGAGGAATTCAGGAAACAGTTCATTTAGTGCCAACATCAGGGGATTATATTTAAATTTAGCAGCAATAACAGCTTTAGCTCTGTCTGCAAATTCTTGAGTATCTAAGTATGCGTCTAAACCGCCGCCACCATGCCACATCATGGTTTTCATGCAATATTCGGCATATTCAAAATTAATCCGATCATGCCACAAATGACGGAGTAATTTACTAAAAGTAATATTGCCATCAAAATATTTAAAGAAGGGAAAAAATACTAAAAATTGATGTTCGGCAATATAAATGAGATTTTTAGAATAGGCATCTAAAACTACACCATAACTTTTGAGAATACCGACGACTTCTAATACGTTTTCGGGATTATCTTTGAGTAATGCTTCGCCAGTTTGCAAGCGTTCTACAAATTCAGCTAGGGGGTTGTAAGGGCAATTTTGTTGGGTTGTGATCATGTAATTTCTACGGCAATTCAAATGTCTGAAATATGATTTTTGGGATTTTTTTGATGGCTATGATGATCTTTCTTCCTCAAACAGTTTTAAGCATTCAGTAATCAGTGCGTGGCGTTAGCCATATCACTGCCTTCTGCCTCCTGCTATAGTTCCCGATTTGCTACTAGATGATGGTTATTCGTTTTTACCATAGTGGTAATTGTGGCTTCGGTATAATGTACTAACCAATTGGGTTGAATACCGAAAATAACAATAATTACTGCTAAAATGATGGCAGGTATCCGATCGCTCCAATAGACAGGAGGTAAGTTAGTAACTGCTGCTGATAAGCGCCCGAAAAAGGCACGATTAACAAGAATTAAGAAGTAAACCGCAGTTAATCCTGTTCCTAACATTGCTAATAATGTTTGCACCGGGAAAACTGCAAAACTGCCCCGAAAAAGAATAAATTCGGAAATAAAGCCCACCATTCCCGGTATACCTGCACTGGCCATAACTCCCACAATCATTAAGCTACCAATAACTGGTAAACCTCGTTCTGGGTTAAGTAAACCGCGTAGTACATCTAAATCTCGGCTACCAGCTTTTTTATACACAACTCCCACTAAAAGGAATAACATGGCGGAGATTAATCCGTGACTAATCATTTGCATGACTGCACCCAAGACGCTCAGGGGTGTGGATGCTGCTGCTGCTAACAGGACATAGCCCATGTGTCCGATAGAACTATAGGCTACCATTTTTTTCATATCTGTTTGAGCGATCGCACAAGATGCCCCAAACAAAACGCTAACTACCGCCCACGTGGCTAACCAAGGTGCTAAATAAGCCCAAGCATCTGGTAACAAATCCATGCCAAATCGCAGTAAGCCATAAGTTCCTAATTTCAACAATACCCCAGCTAACAAAACAGAGATGGGTGTAGACGCTTCGACGTGGGCATCTGGTAGCCAGGTGTGGAAAGGAACTAGGGGAATTTTCACACCAAAACCGACTAAAATTCCTCCTAGTAGTAACAGTTGAGTTCCTAAAGATAAACTCTGAAGATTCAAGGTTGCTAGTCCAAAACTGGGAGAACCACTCAACCAAACCATGCCCAAGAAACTGGCTAAAATAACGATGCCTGAAAAAGCTGTATAAATGAGAAATTTCGTGGCCGCATAACCCCGTTTTGCACCGCCCCAAATGGCAATTAGCAAATATAGGGGAATTAATTCCAACTCATAAAACAGGAAGAATAATAATAAATCCTGTGCTAAAAATGCTCCTGTTACCCCTGCACTTAATAGCAAAATTAAGGAGTAGTAAAATCGCGGGCGTTGTTGGGATTCATCACTACTATAAATAGCAATGCAAGTTAATAATCCATTGAGAATGATCAAGGGTAGGGATAAACCATCTACACCCAAATTGTAGTTTAAACCAATGGCATCTACCCAAGGTAGGGATTCAGCAAACTGTTGAGCAATTTCTCCTGGATTAAATTGAGTGGCCAGGAAAATACTCCATACAAAAATAATCACGCTAAAGATTAAAGCTACTAGCCGGGCTATTTTAGCAGTAATACCAGCAGGATAGAAACCAATAAAAGCCGCACCAATTAACGGCAGTAAAATCAAGGTACTGAGCATAGCAGATAGGTAACGGTTGACGGTTGACGGTTGACTGTTCCCTCTTTCCTAAAAAGGCAATTTATCAAATAACCCCAATGACAAACTGATGAGGAAGCCCAGG
This sequence comes from Cuspidothrix issatschenkoi CHARLIE-1, assembly GCF_002934005.1. Classification (GTDB taxonomy): domain Bacteria; phylum Cyanobacteriota; class Cyanobacteriia; order Cyanobacteriales; family Nostocaceae; genus Cuspidothrix; species Cuspidothrix issatschenkoi. Next base: position 12,102 of record NZ_PGEM01000092.1, read on the forward strand.
GTGCTAATAACAACTAAGATTGTTAGCATATAGCCTTGGGATTGACCAGAAATGCTGTATTTCAAACTTTGCCCGCCAAAAATTGCCGCAAAGCCGACTAAGTTTACCAAACCATCTACCAAAAAGCGATCGCTCCACGCGGATATCCTCGATAACAGCGCCACAGCACTTACAATCGTTAAGCGATAAATGCGGTCTATGTAAAAATCATAGCCTAATAAATCTTGGATAAATCGCCAAACCAAAATTCGGGATCTTGACCAAGCTTTGTGGAGATAAATTGTTGCCCCAATAGTGACTCCCGCCACAGTAGAAGTTACTAAAGATCCGACTATATACCAATCCAAACTTTCCCAGCTAGGTAATAAATACCATTGCTGTAGCATTAGGGGTAACAATAGGGTGAGGACGGTTAAAATCACCATCGGTAATGCCATAGGCCAAGACACTTCCGGGGCGCGGCGGGTTTTGGGTTGTGGTTCTCCCCAAAAGATTAACCGAAACACCCTCGTTAAATTTAAAGCCGTCAGACCATTCACCAGAATTAACACCACAATTACCCAGGGGCTAATTTTAATTAAGCCGTCAGCCCAAGCCAACATTGCCCAAAAACTGCCCAAAGGTAATAGAGTTACCATCCCCGCCGAACCGACGATAAAAGCTGTAGTAGTGGCTGGCATTCTCGACCACAAACCCCCCATTTCTGTTAAGTCTTGGGTTTGGGTCGTGTAGATAACTGAACCAGAACTCATGAATAATAGGGCTTTGGCAATGGCATGACTCAGGAGTAAAATCAACGCTACTCCACCTTGTTCTAAACCTACTGCTAAAAATACCAATCCCATGTAAGCACTAGTAGAATGGGAAAGTGCTCGTTTAATATCAATTTGAGCTAAGGATACCAAAGTTGCTCCTATTGCGGTCATTATCCCCACTACAACTAAAGTATTCAAGGCAATGGGGGACAAAGATAATATTGGTTGAATTTTGTAGAGGACATAAGCACCTCCAGCCACCACCAAGGAATTTCGCATTACCGAAGCTGGGTTGGGTCCTTCCATTGCCTCATCTAACCATAGATGCAGGGGAAACTGGGCGCACTTACCCGCCGGACCGGCAATTAAACCTAAACATAGTAAAGTGGATGTGACTGGGTTTAAATCAGTAGTTTGCGACCATTCATACAAATCAGAAAAGTTTAAACTACCCGCCAAATTAGAAAGAGCAACCACTGCCATTAACAGCAATAAATCGCCTACCCGTTTAGTTAAAAAGGCATCTCGCGCCGCCGTCACTACCAAAGGTTGAGCATACCAAAATCCCACCAGTAAATAAGTAGAAAGAGTCAGCACTTCCAGCAAAGCATAGCTGAGAAATAAAGAATCACTAATTGCTAGACCACTCAGGGCGGCTTCAAAGAATCCCACCAAGCCAAAAAACCGGGCTAAAGACCAATCTTTTTCCATGTAGCCTAGGGCATAAATTTGTGCCAATAGACTTAATCCAGTAATTAAAACTATTGCCCCAACACTGACTACGGAAATTTCTAAAGCAAAAGATAATTGAAAATCCGCAGCTTGAAACCAAGTGATGACTAAATTTTCTTGGTCTCGGTTCCAGATATCTTTAAATACTAAGAGACTATGGACAAAACCTAAAATGGTAGTCAACAAGTTGAGGTAGGCAGCAGGTCTTGGCCCTGTCCGTTGGATAATTCCTAGACCCCATGGCAAAGTTAAAATTGCGCCTAGTAAGCTATAAAGAGGCACGAACCAACTTGTTAAAAATAGAAACTCATTCATTTAAACTTTCCTTGACAACATAGTCTCGATTCTCTTAAACAGCCTTTAAATAATCATTTGCTCAAAAAACAATATTTTTGAGAAAATCTATCTTTTCTTAACTTTTTTTGCGTTCAAGATGTCTAAGCATCTTTACTTGAGATTAATCTAATGTGCGGCAATTAATATAATTTTACATTTTAGATATTCTGCTAATTTTGGCATAGGATTTTTTATTTTTCTGGTTTTTTAAAATTATTGTTTGATCTACTAGAGTAAAATTTGCTTAATTTTACTTAGTAGTTCTGAAAATAGCCAACCATGATCAAGATATAGCAAATACTCAAATGGTTAGGAGATAAACAAATTGTCAAACCAAGACATAAATAGACTTTGGAGGTTATCACCTCCCATCTATCGTCTGTCACATCTCCAGAGTTATTTGCCAATCCATACCATATCTGTCCTCGGCTGATGCTCATAATTAAAGAACTAGTCCGGGATACCAACTATAGTGGTTCTAAATGTCATAAAGAAATTATAAAGCATAAGTGGTGACTCTAGGGATCAGTGAATTTTAATGTCACAAAAGACCCTATGAAGTTTTGTTAAGTTTTCTTAAACTATTTTATTACAAACTATTATAGTAATTTATGTTGCCAGGGATGCCAAGGTTTCATAAGCTTAAATATGGCACTATTTTTTAGCTCAAGATGAGCATCCCCGTCCAAAATTTCCATCCATAGTTCTGATTCGATTAATTTTTGAGGAGTTCTGCGATGCCAATTGCAGTTGGAATGATTGAAACTAAGGGCTTTCCCGCAGTAGTAGAAGCTGCTGATGCCATGGTTAAAGCTGCCCGTGTGACTTTAGTAGGATATGAAAAAATTGGTAGTGCTCGCGTTACAGTTATTGTGAGGGGAGATGTCTCTGAAGTGCAAGCTTCAGTAGCGGCTGGCATTGAAGCAGCCCGAAGAGTTAACGGTGGTGAAGTGGTATCCACTCACATTATTGCTCGTCCCCATGAAAACTTAGAATACGTTCTGCCAATTCGTTATACAGAAGCGGTAGAACAGTTCCGCACCTAGTCTAATTACTGTTTAAACGAAAAACATTAACGGGGCTGCCTGCTTGAGTTTAAATCTGGTACAAGTAAAAATTTAATTTAAGGACAAAAACAAATGTCAATTGCAGTAGGAATGGTAGAAACGTTAGGCTTTCCCGCAGTAGTAGAAGCTGCTGATGCTATGGTAAAAGCCGCCCGTGTAACTTTAGTCGGTTATGAAAAAATCGGTAGTGGTCGGGTAACAGTTATCGTGCGTGGTGACGTTTCTGAAGTGCAAGCTTCCGTAGGCGCTGGAGTAGAATCTGTTAAGCGTGTTCATGGTGGACAAGTTCTATCTACTCACATCATTGCTCGTCCTCACGAAAACCTAGAATATGTCCTACCTATTCGTTATACCGAAGATGTAGAACAATTCCGGGAAGGTGTAAACGCAATTCGTCCTTTCGGTAGAAGACCATAATTAATAATGCAAATTGCCAGAGTCCGTGGCACAGTAACTAGCACCCAAAAAGATCCTAGTCTGCGGGGTGTGAAGCTACTAATGTTGCAATTAATAGATGAAGATGGCAATCTCCTGCCAGAGTACGAGGTAGCAGCCGATAATAGTGTAGGGGCAGGAGTAGATGAGTGGGTACTTGTCAGTCGTGGCAGTGCTGCTCGTCAATTGCTGGGCAATGAACAACGACCCTTAGACGCAGCAGTAGTAGCAATCATAGATACAATTCACGTTGAAGATCGTCTCATTTACAGCAAAAAAGACCAATATAGATAGTCAGGGAAGAGGTAATTGGTAATGGGTAATAGGTTGAAACTTACCAATAACTAATAACCAATAACCAATAGCCACTGACAAAAAGCTTATTTCAGGAGGAATCTCGCAATGGTAGTCCGCAGCACGGCGGCACCCCCAACCCCGTGGTCAAGGAGTTTAGCAGAACCCAAGATCCATAGCACTGCATTTGTACACTCTTCTTGTAACCTGATTGGTGATGTCAATATAGGTGCAAATGTAATCGTTGCTCCGGGGACTTCGATTAGGGCAGATGAAGGTACACCTTTTTGTGTGAGTGAAAACACGAATATTCAAGACGGTGTAGTTATTCATGGGTTGGAGCAAGGCCGAGTCATTGGCGATGATGGTAAAAAATACTCGGTATGGATTGGCAAAAGTGCTTCCATTACCCACATGGCCCTGATTCATGGACCTGCTTACGTTGGTGATAGTTGTTTTATTGGCTTTCGTTCTACGATATTTAACGCCAGGGTGGGTGCAGGTTGCATTGTGATGATGCACGCCTTAATTCAAGATGTAGAAATACCACCTGGTAAATACGTAGCTTCTGGATCAGTAATTACTACCCAGCAGCAAGCGGATAGATTGCCAGATGTACAAGTACAAGATCAAGAATTTGCTCACCATGTAGTGGGGATTAATCAGGCTTTACGTGCCGGTTATCACTGTGCTGCGGATAGCAAGTGTATTGCACCCATTCGGGATGAACTTAATCTTTCTGGGGCTAAATCTTATACAAGCATTGAAGTTGAAGAGTTAGAAAGGAGCAGTGACGTGGCGAGCTATAGCTTGGGTGCAGAAACAGTAGATCAATTACGTTATCTACTAGAGCAAGGATTTAAAATTGGTACAGAACACGTAGACCAAAGACGTTTTCGTACAGGTTCTTGGCAAAGTTGCCAAGCAATTGAAACCAGGTCTTTAGGTGAAGCTGTTTCGGCTTTAGAATCTTGTTTGAGAGATCATAGTGGCGAGTATGTGCGTCTATTTGGGATTGATAACAACAGAAGACGAGTATTAGAAACAATTATTCAACGTCCTGATGGTGTGGTTGCTGGTGCATCTAGTTTTAAAGCACCTACAGCTACATCTAACTCCAGCTATAATGGCAATGGTAACGGCAATGGTGTAGGCAGTTCTAAACTGAGTGCGGAAACTGTAGATCAAATCCGCCAACTGTTAGCAAACGGTTACAAAATTGGTACAGAACACGTAGATGAGCGCCGTTTCCGTACAGGTTCTTGGAATAGCTGTCAACCCATTGAATCTAATTCAGCTAATGCAGTGGTGTCTGCATTAGAAGATTGTATAGAGACACATCAAGGTGAGTATGTGCGTTTGATTGGCATTGATACCAAAGCTAAACGCCGTGTATTGGAAACAATTATCCAAAGACCAAACGGACAAGTAGTGTCTTCTGGTAGCACAAAATCATTTAGCAGTACAAGTTCTGCGACGGCAACCGCAACATCGACAGTTAGTAGTGGCCGTTTAACGGCGGAAACAGTAGATCAGTTGCGCCAACTGTTGTCTAGTGGGGCAAAAATTGCAGTTGAACACGTAGATCAACGCCGTTTCCGTACAGGTACTTGGTCTGTTGCAGGTCAAATTCAAGCCACATCAGACAGAGAAGCGATCGCCGCATTAGAAGGATATGTCTCCGAATATCCCGGCGAATATGTGCGTTTAGTTGGGACTGACCCCAAAGCAAAACGCCGCGTATTAGAAGCAATTATCCAACGTCCATAGAGGTGGGGGAGCAGGGGAGTAGGGGAGAAATTTTCTTCCTTCTTCTTCTTTCTCACCCCTACACTTCTGTACGGGCGAAGCATTCCCGCGATTAATTATTGGTTTGTTGCACAAACTATCTTGGGAATGCTTCGCCCCTACTCCTGATAAATCGTCTATTTCCGGCTTCCGAGGTAATAAATTCCATGTCTGTATCGCTGCTACGTCTGGGCGATAGATTTGATTCCCATATAGATGGTGATGTAATGATTCATCCCAGTGCAGTAATAGCTCCTGGGGTAATTTTGCAAGCAGCTACCAATAGTAAAATTGTCATTGGTGCTGGGGTCTGCCTGGGTATGGGGTCAATTCTCCAAGTAAGTGAGGGTATTCTAGAAATAGAAGCAGGAGCTAACCTGGGAGCCGGTTTCTTAATGGTTGGTGAAGGTAAAATAGGGACTAATGCTTGTGTTGGTGCAGCTACAACGGTTTTTAACTGTTCCGTAGCGCCAGGGCAAGTTATTCCTCCTGGTTCAATTTTGGGAGATGGTAGTCGGCAAGTTGCTGAAGTTTCAACTCAAGAAGTACAATTGATTGATAATCCAATAGAGCAACCAGAAGCACCAGAGCCAAAATCGGCATCTCATGATTCTGAACCAGAGGAACGAGAAAAACAGGAACAAGAAAAACAGGAACAAGTTACTGCCTCAACTCAAGTCTCAGTGGCGGCATTTATGGAGTTTAAGCACCAATCTACGCCCGTATCTCCACCTTCACCTATACCCAAAAGCCAGTCTCCTCCCAGTTCAGAACCGTCTGAGATTGGTGATTCGACATCTAAAGAAACTATACTCCCAGAACCTCAAGAAACTAGCACTCAAGATTTACAACCAAGTGAGTCTGATACTGACACTCACAATATTTTTGGTACACAAATTTATGGACAAGGTAGCATAAATAGGCTGCTAACTACTTTGTTTCCCCATAGACAATCTTTGGGCAACCAAAACTCTGACAATTCTTCAGGTTAAGTGTTAAGTATTAAGTATGGAGCGCAGTGTGGCATCAGCCATAGTGTGAACTTGAGTCTATATTGAAATATTAGTTTCCATTACCTGTTTCATTGAAGACCCTATACTAACCTTATCCTGGAAAATCTTAGATGGACACTTATAATCAAAACGCTTTGAGTACCATTCATGCACCTCATCGCCGTGATAGCCTCAAAGATACTGCTTTGGGTTTAGTCTCAACCCTGAGTTTTCCCGCTATAGTTGGCACGGCTGACATGATGTTAAAGTCGGCTGGAGTCCACTTAGTTGGCTATGAAAAAATTGGTAGTGGTCACTGTACTGCTATTGTTAGAGGTGGTATTGCTGATGTGCGCTTGGCGGTCGAAGCTGGTGTACAAACGGCTGAACAGTTTGGACAATTAGTTTCTAGTTTGGTCATTCCCCGTCCTTATCCTAATTTAGATATAGTTCTACCTATTAACCGTCTTTCTCAGATGATGTCAGACGGTCAGTATAGTCGTTTGAGTAATCAAGCCATTGGCTTAGTTGAAACTCGCGGATTTCCAGCTATGGTGGGTGCTTGTGATGCCATGCTTAAAGCTGCTGATGTGCAATTAGCATCTTATGAGAAGATTGGTGCTGGTTTGTGTACAGCAATTATTCGCGGTACGGTGGCTAATGTGGCGGTAGCTGTGGAAGCAGGGATGTTTGAAGCTGAACGCATTGGTGAGTTAAATGCAGTGATGGTAATTCCTCGGCCTTTAGATGAGTTGGAACAAACTTTGCCTGTGGCTAGTTGCTGGTTGGAAGAACGCGAACCAATTAATATACCTATTAATATTAAAGATAAAATAACTGATGTGGAAGCGGTAGAGTTGCCTGATTTGGCAAAATTGCCTGTGAGAGTGAAGGAAGAACTTTGGAATGAAGAATAATACTGGTCATTGCTACAATCGTTAGTTTAAACGGAAAACATATAATCAAATATAGTCAAATATTTCCGTAGTATTTCAGGAGAAAACCTATGTCTTTTACAGTGAAAGAACTGGAAGAAATACAGATAGCATATCCCGACTATCGCATGGAATTAGTAGATGGGAGTATTGTTATTATGAGTCCGTCAGGTTATGAATCAGAAGAAGTAGGAACTGAGTTTGCGCGAATTTTGGGTAACTGGGTAAGACCTCGTAAACTAGGGCGTGTAGTTGGTTCTAGTGCAGGGTTTAAATTACCAAATTCTGATTTACGTGCGCCTGATGTTTCTTTTGTTTGTGCTGATAGACTCAAAAAATCAACGGAAGATTATGTAGAATTAGTTCCTGATTTAGTAGTTGAAGTAAAGTCTAAAACTGATTCTATAGATAAACTGAGAAAAAAGATTGAAGATTTTATGAATTTAGGTTCAAAAGTGGGGATTTTAATTAATCCTAAAACGAGAACTGTAGAGGTTTCTTGCAATGGAAAAATGGTGATTTTTAAAGATGGTGATATTTTAACTCTTCCTGACTTATTACCTGGTTTGGAAGTGGCAATTTCTGAAATTTGGTCGCCTGTTTTTGAGTAGTTTGTACTGTAAGTTTTCCCTCCATCATGTCATGATATTCTGACAAATTTGTTCGATATTGATTATTTTGGGTAATTGGTTAAATAAGAGGTAAAGTTATGAGTGTAATTAGTAATTTAGAGTATTTACAACGACTCTATGAAATTGACGATTATGAATGGTTATTAACCAATATTGAGTTATTAAAACAAAAGCATTTTGATGATTTAGATTTACAGAATTTAATTGAGGAGTTGGAAGACTTGGGAAATGAAAAGAAAAATGCTGTAGAAAGTTTATTCCAGCAAATTATTAGACATTTATTATTATACCAATATTGGCAACTTGAAGTTTCCAGGAACTCTGGACATTGGCAAGCTGAAATTTATGGTTTTCGAGATCAGCTTAATACTAAATTAACTACAAATTTACGCAAGCATTTAACCGAAGAACGTCCAAAAATCTACCAAAGAGCTTTAGGATATGTACAAAGAAAAACGGCTCTTCCAAATTGATTTTCCTGAAGAATGTCCTTATACTTTTGAGGAAATCTTAAATATTGATTATTTACCTAATTGATATTACCAGATCCGCGACTTCTCAACTCAGGGATCTTTGCTGTGCTATAATCAAACAGGGGGTAAAAATATGGAAGAGATCGCGGTTTAATGGTTTATCATTGTCTTGCTGATAATAGTATTTTACAGAAGTAAGAAAGCAGGTAAAATTGGCTAAACAACGATTAGATACATTATTAGTAGATTTAGGATTATGTCCCTCCCGTCAGCAAGCACAAAGGTTAATTCAAGCTGGAGAAGTGACTGTCAATCAACATAAGATTGATAAAGTCGGGACTGAGGTAGATATTACCGCCCAAATTCAAATTAAAGAACGTCCTCCTTTTGTGTCCCGTGGTGGGGAAAAACTAGCAAAAGCTTTAAAGTTTTTTGAGATTTCTGTAACTGATAGAATTTGTCTAGACGGGGGAATTTCCACAGGTGGATTTACAGATTGTTTATTACAAGCCGGTGCGAGACAAGTTTATGGTGTGGATGTTGGTTATGGACAAGTTGATTGGAAAATTAGAAATGATGAACGGGTAATTTTAAAAGAACGTACCAATTTACGCCAACTACAACCGGAAGAATTATATGCTGAAAATGCCATATTTCCTGATTTAGTAGTTGTGGATGTTTCGTTTATTTCTTTAACTAAAATTTTGCCGGCAGTATGGCAATTAACACAAGCACCGAGAGAGGCTATATTGCTAGTAAAACCACAATTTGAGGTTGGCAAGTCTCGCATAGGTAAAAAAGGCGTTGTCCGCGATCCTGATGACCAAGCTGATGCAATTTTTAATGTGATGAAAGGGGCGTTAGAGTTAGGATGGAAATATAAGGGTTTAACTTGGTCGCCAATCACAGGACCGGCGGGAAATATTGAATACCTTTTATGGTTGGGAATGGAAAGCGAAATCATGCCGCCAACTTTAACTGCAATTCAAGAAATTACTAAACAAGTCATGCAGGAGTTTGGGAAAAAATGATGAGTAATCAAGGTTAAAAGTGATTTTTTAGCAGTTTGACAGATAAATGTGTTTGATAGTATAAAAAGTAACATTTTTTATACCAAGTTTTGTTTATGCTTGATAAAATTATTGACGCATTAATTGGGGAAACATTACATGAAGTCTTAGATAAATTAAAGTATAGTGAAATACGATTAAAATTGTTAAATAACTTTGGTTTAAGACCAGACACATCACCAAATGATTTTGAGGGAGTTTATGTTTATACTTTAATTGAGTATGGTGTAGGTAAACAAAAAAGGTTCTTCCGTACCTGTTACGCCAAATATGAGTTTATTTACCCCATAACCCATATGAATAAAGGCTTTCATTGTTTTTAATACCAAATTTATGTCAAATTAACCGATGAATTCAGGTAAAATCCTTGCCATATCAGGATTTTGGGGTTTGGCAAAATAATTTAGCATAAGAAGTACGGAAGAGCCCAATTTCATTAAAATATCGTCAATTTAACATGAATTGCAATTTCCCTAAGTTGGTTTCCCAGAAATTACTTAAGCAGCTATTTCTGCCTTTGTTTTTAGTTTCCTTATTCATAGTTTTTTGGGACAATAGCTTCACACCT
>NZ_PGEM01000093.1 GCF_002934005.1 Cuspidothrix issatschenkoi CHARLIE-1
GGACAGAGATCCCCGACTTCTTTAAGAAGTCGGGGATCTGAATTAGAGCAAGTACAGCAATTATTTTCTTAATAGTTGTGTTTCCATTAATTCCACTTCCTCAAGAAGCGATAAAAATAAAGTAAGTTGAATGTTCAACTTACTGTTATTTCCTGAATAACTATTAGACTAATCATCAAACAAATATCTTCAATATCCTATTTATTCTCATGCGCTAAACCTGCACCAATTATACCCAAACAGCATAAACCATAATATACCTCTGGTTCATTACCACATTGACCATCTTTTTGATCTTGTCTGATCGTTGCTTGTGTTGCTCTAGTAAAACATTTTGCATACCCTTTTCCCCTACTTGCTAATGCTGGTGTTGCTAAACCAAAGGTGAAAAAAGCAGGAATAATTAAGTAAATAAATGCTCTGCGATTTACTAAATTAGTAGTTCTCCTTGCTAAATTTGCAGATGGTACATTTACCTGGTTTGGTTGTTTTTGAGATGCCAAAATTTCCGCCGCTTCTCCACATTCAATAAAGCGTTTTCCGGAAAGTTGAATCGCTTCATTCAAATCCTGTTTTATGAAAACATTTTTTACATATTGGGAACACGAATCTCCACCATGTAAAACTCGATGAGCGCAACAATAACCCTTGTAAGGTGAAAGATATTTTTGATATAGGTTAATGCTAAAAACCAAGATTTTACGGATTAATTTACCAAATATTTCCATGATTACCTCTAGGAATACAACATTATTTATCTTGTCCGCAAAGATAGTTATTTATCTAATTCTTCCATTTGTTTTTTAGCGCGGGAAATAGCTAAAGCATTATCAATAGGTGCAACTATTAAACCTCCCAGCGAACCTATAGTAAAAGCTCTTTCCATGGCTTCTTTTTCAGTACGAGAAAATCCTCCAATTATTGCCCCCATTAAACCAAAACTGCACAACATCCACAAGAAAGCTTTCCAGCGTCGGGTGTAACAATATCCTGCTATGGGAATTAGCATGGAAAATAACACAGCAAGACCGATATTTAACCGAGAAAGACGCACAATTTGTTCGGCTTTTTTGCGTTCTTCCTGATCATTTATTGAATCTAAATATTGTCGTAACAGTTCTTGATTTTTGTTCTCTTGTGACATGGTAGATTTTTCCTCACCCTGACGCTTGTATTATTTACATCACGGATCACACCTTACTCTCTATTTTGTTATCTTTCAATACTTTTCATGCGAATGAGAAAATGTCATTTTTAGTATCTATATTGATGCAAAAGATCCCCGCATTCTTAGACAAATCTTCTCTATCACAGAGAATTCATCACAGAAGTCGGGGATCTTATCTATTATTTTTGTTGTTTGGTTTCCATTAATTCCACTTCCTATAAAGGAAGCGGTGCAACTGGGTTGATTGTTGGATGACAAAAGATGAAGTCTAGTTTCCATTAATTCCACTTCCTATAAAGGAAGCGGTTTCACAACTCATAGAAGCCTTGGAGGAATTGAAATCTGAGTTGTTTCCATTAATTCCACTTCCTATAAAGGAAGCGGTCTTGGTTTCCCTACTATCCATTTAAGGCTAGTGAAGAGTTTCCATTAATTCCACTTCCTATAAAGGAAGCGGTTTTAGAAAAGCACGCACTTTACCTTCTTAAAGAGGAGCGTTTCCATTAATTCCACTTCCTATAAAGGAAGCGGTACATTTCAGAAGCGATGAGTAGCTTGTACAAAGAGAGTTTCCATTAATTCCACTTCCTATAAAGGAAGCGGTTAACAGTTTAGAGATCGCTAAACTCATATTATTGAAGTGTTTCCATTAATTCCACTTCCTATAAAGGAAGCGGTGATACAGAGGAACTAAATCTTGGGAGATCACACCCACCGTTGTGTTTCCATTAATTCCACTTCCTATAAAGGAAGCGGTCTATATTTATCAGGGTATAGAGGATTAACGTCTGTTACCGCGTTTCCATTAATTCCACTTCCTATAAAGGAAGCGGTGATTTACATAAATCAACAAACTTAACTTACATAGATTCGTTTCCATTAATTCCACTTCCTATAAAGGAAGCGGTTTAGCTTGTGCTACTGGCTATGACAAAGCTAAGTTGTTTCCATTAATTCCACTTCCTATAAAGGAAGCGGTTTTCATACTCTCTTTCCTGTCCAACATACCTCCATTCTAAGTTTCCATTAATTCCACTTCCTATAAAGGAAGCGGTTACTACTTAATAGCTAGTAGGATAGAGTTTTGTCATGCACTCACTAGTTTCCATTAATTCCACTTCCTATAAAGGAAGCGGTTGTTGACTGGATTGGTATGAGCATGGAGACAGCTACTAAAGCTAGGGTGACTATCAGGTTTCCATTAATTCCACTTCCTATAAAGGAAGCGGTAACTTCCTGCTTACTTCTTTCAGGATAATTGGGGTTTATTTAAACCCTACAGTTTCCATTAATTCCACTTCCTATAAAGGAAGCGGTGTTATTCCTGAAATCAAAAAAGAGGTACTTAATGAGAAGTTTCCATTAATTCCACTTCCTATAAAGGAAGCGGTTTTCTAGCAAACTTTGACCAAAACATCTATATCTTGTTTCCATTAATTCCACTTCCTATAAAGGAAGCGGTTGCTCCCCGTGCAGAGGGTTAGACCTTACAGGTTTCCATTAATTCCACTTCCTATAAAGGAAGCGGTAAACTCTTATAACAAAGTAGAAGAAGATTTACTGTATAGTTTCCATTAATTCCACTTCCTATAAAGGAAGCGGTTTAATGGAGCATGTAGACAAAGTGGGGGAGGTAAAGTTTCCATTAATTCCACTTCCTATAAAGGAAGCGGTTTTGGAGGTAAAGCTTTAGTTAAGTTATTGAAAGAGTTTCCATTAATTCCACTTCCTATAAAGGAAGCGGTGTTTTGTATGCAGACGCAGGTGCGATTGTAAATACAAATGGTTTCCATTAATTCCACTTCCTATAAAGGAAGCGGTAGCCTGTTTGGCTAGATTTGGATCAATGCCGTATTTCTGCAGTTTCCATTAATTCCACTTCCTATAAAGGAAGCGGTTTAGCTAACAGATTACAGGATCTTGACTTTGATCTATCAACGTTTCCATTAATTCCACTTCCTATAAAGGAAGCGGTTGGGGTCTACAGAACTAATCTAAACTTGGTTCATATCTATGTCCCTTATGTTTCCATTAATTCCACTTCCTATAAAGGAAGCGGTTTAAGTGCTGCTCTTGTTCCTATTGCCGCTAATGCAGGAATAGTTTCCATTAATTCCACTTCCTATAAAGGAAGCGGTAGCCCCTATTATAAACCCTTACCCTGTCTACTGTCTAGATGCCATTTTCGGCCGGGTCTGAAAACAGAGTCAACCAGCGCCATAAAACCTCCCATCAAAAACGCCAAAACCCTTACCCAGCAAGAGATCGGCCGGGTCAACGAAAGAATCAACATTTGCACCTCCTCCCCTACCCGGCCGCAAAAAAACCATCACCAACAAAAAAATTCCTCATTCGCATCAAACCCCTTGTATAAACCATCCCTTAGTAAGTAACCTAAAAAACATCAACAACACACATTAAAAATATGTACATTTCCCATCGTGCAGCATTAGTTAGAAACTTAGGAGTTGCTACCTGCAACGGCGCAATTACACTGATTATTTTACTAATTGCCCCCCTAGGACTAACAGCCGTCATTATCAACACACTTTTAGTTACATTAGCGAGTTTTATTAACGCTGCTGCTGGCGATAGGATAGTACGTTTTTTGCAACCCGCACAAATTAAAACAATAATAGCAGAAATCATCAATCAAAATTCCATAATTATGAATTCTTCACAACAAAAACAAAAATAATAATTGACAATTACAGCAAAAAATAAATCAGTAATCTGAATATTTTGGAAAATATCATCCATTTGTTAATATGCGAACACTTTATGTATCCCGTCAAGGTTGTTATATCTCCCTCAAAGCAGAAACATTAATAGTCAAACAAGGGGAAAATATCCAAACCGAAGTACAACTACCACTCATAGAACAAATATTAATATTCGGTCAATCTCAAATCACCACCCAAGCCATTCGTAGCTGTTTATGGCGAGATATTCCCATCGCTTATTTATCCAGAATGGGCTATTGTTATGGACGATTAATGCCCATAGAAAGAGGTTATCGCCAACTGTCCCGCTATCAACAACAACTAACCATAACCGATAAATTAATAGTCGCCCAAAACATAGTCACAGGTAAATTAAAAAACAGCCGTACCTTCCTCCAACGTCAACAACGACGCAACCCATCCACAACCACAGAAATGGCAATTAAAAGTTTAGCAGTATTAATTCAAAAAGCCCAAGAAGCAGAAACCATAGAAAGATTAATGGGTTTAGAAGGTGCTGGTGCGGCTCAATATTTTTCCGCATTTGGAGAATGTTTAAATCACCCTCAATTTATCTTTTTAGCCCGCAGTCGTCGTCCTCCCGGAAACCCAGTTAACGCCATGTTGAGTTTTGGTTATCAAATCCTTTGGAATCACATTTTAACATTAGTTGAACTGCAAGGATTAGACCCCTATTACGCCTGTTTACACCAAGGAACAGAACGTCATGCGGCATTAGCATCTGATTTAATAGAAGAATTTAGAAGTCCTATAATTGATTCCCTCGTATTGTGGTTAATCAACACTAAAGTTATGGACGCAGATCAAGATTTTGCATATTATAATAGTGGTTGTTATCTCAATAACAATGGTAGGGGAAAATATATAAAATACTTCCTGCAAAGATTAGCAGAAGAAATACAAAATCAAAAAGAAGAAAAACAGCCCCGTTGGGATTTAATTACTCAACAAATCAAAAATTTTAAAACCTTTGTTTATCAACCTACTAACATCTATCAACCCTATCAAATTCGGTAATTTTTGTCATGTTATTTTATATCATAGTTTATGATATTCCCTGTGATAAACGGCGGCAAAAAATATCAGAACTATTAGAAGGATATGGTAAAAGAGTACAATATTCAGTATTTGAATGTCTGCTTAATCAAAGTCAATATACAGAACTAAAAAAACGACTACATAAACAAATCAACTCTTCAGAAGACAGTATCAGATTTTATCCGCTAAGTAAACATACATTTAACCAAATTGAAACTTGGGGAGAACCACCAATTACAGAAATTCCCGGTTCTATTATTATTTGAATTGACAATATAGTATTTGTAAGGTGCGTTACGCTACCGCTAACACTTCCAAGTCCCCCATTTTACCCCCAAACTTGGGGGTCACGGGGGCAGAGGATTTAGGGGGCGACTCAACTCCCAACACCACCCCAGGAAAAAACCTTGTCAGTAAACACACTGAATTATACCTGCTCAATTATTAATAGTGATATCCGTATATTCTCACTGGTTCACAGCTTATTAGCAATGATAGCTTAACACCTGTAACCATTTTACACAGGTTAAAAAAATGGCTGTAAGTATAGAAGAACAGGGTAGCAAATTTATCACCACCGAAGCAATTGAAAATCAAGACGGAGAACAGAAAGTTTGGGACGCGGTGCGAGGTGCATTTGCCGATAGAAATTGTATTGGATATTGGCGTTATCCCCTTTTTTCCCAAGTTGGAGAAACTCGCAAAGAACCGGATATATTAATAACTGATCGAGAATTTGGAATCATTGTTATTGAAGTTAAATCCCTAAACATTGACCAAATCGCTAATATTAATGGTCAACAATGGCAACTACAAAACATTGACACCACAGAAACAAATCCCCATCAACAAGCAGAACATCAACTGCGAGCATTAATATCCTATAGTGATCGAGAACCTGCACTATGGCGCAAAGTTAATGGTAAAGCCATAGTTGCATTACCCCAAATTACCACAGAACAATGGCAACAAAAAGGCTTTGATAAAATACCCGATTTACCGCCCATTATCTTTCAAGATAACTTAGGAAAAGTCAGATTAATTGAAAGTATTCACCAAGCCCATAATATCATTCCTGGAACAGATTTAGAAGATAAAGATTGGGAATTATTACTTTCTGCTATTAGTGGTACTTCCGTACTGCGTAAACCGCCCCGTCCAGAAGTTAATACCACCGGAAACACCCGTTCTAGTGTGATTGAGAGTTTACGAGAAAGACTTTATGAAATAGATTTACAACAGGAACATATAGGTAAAGAAATTCCACCCGGACCCCAACGGATTCGCGGTATTGCCGGATCAGGAAAAACAGTTTTACTCTGTCAAAAAGCCGCTAGTATGCACCTGAAACATCCAGATTGGGATATTGCCTTAGTATTTTTTACCCGTTCCTTATATGATTTAATGATTGGTTTACTTGACCAATGGATACGGCGGTTTAGTTGTGGAGAAATGCACTATGACCCGAAAACAAACTTGAGATTACAAGTATTTCATGCTTGGGGAGCAAAAGAACAACCAGGTTTATATAGAACCATTTGCGAATATCATGGTAAAAGACCGGGAACAGTCCAAAATACTACCGAAAAACAACCAAATCGCGGTTTAATAGATTTAAGTAAACGGCTATTAGAAGAAATTACCATTCAACCGATGTTTGATGCCATTCTCATAGATGAAGGTCAAGATTTAGTAGCCGAAAATGATTTAAAATATGAAGATAAACAAGCCATTTATTGGTTAGCTTATCAAGCTTTACGTCCTGTAAATCCAGATAAACCAGAAGAAAGGCGGTTAATTTGGGCTTATGATGAAGCGCAAAGTTTAGATAATTTAGTAGTACCCAAAGCTAAAGAGGTATTTGGTGAAAAATTAAGTAATTTATTGAATAAACAACCCCAATATCCAGGAGGAATTAAACGGTCTGAAGTAATGCGCCGTTGTTACCGTGTCCCTGGACAAATTCTCACCGCCGCCCATGCAATTGGCATGGGTTTATTACGTCCAGAGGGCATGGTGACAGGGATCACAAATAAAGATGATTGGCAAAAAATTGGTTATGAAGTCAAAGGAGATTTTCGCCGAGTTGGTAAACCCATAACCGTAGAAAGACAACCGCAATTTTCCCCAAATCCCATTCCTGAACTGTGGGGAAAATCTGTTTTAGAATTTCAAACTTATAGTTCTCGTGAAGCAGAAATGACAGCTTTAGCTGAAAATATTATGCACAATATTGTCCATGATGGACTTAACCCCAGTCGGGATATTTTAGTATTAGTTTTAGGTTCAACCTATGAAGCGATGGAATTAGAAACTTATGTGGCCAGTTTCTTAATAACCCAAGAAATAGACGTTTATATTCCCACAGCTTTAAAATTAAATGATTTATCTCCCCAATATCCCAATCATAACCCTGATAAATTTTGGTGTGATGGTGGTGTAACCGTTTCTCGCATCACCCGCGCTAAAGGACATGAAGCAGATATGGTTTATGTTGTTGGTTTTGATAATGTAGCCCGAAATGAAAGTGATGTAAATTTCCGCAATCAATTATTTGTAGCGTTAACCAGGGCGCGGGGTTGGGCAAATTTAAGCGGTGTTGGTAATTATCCCATGTATGAAGAAATGGGAAAAGTAATTGCTAGTGGGGAGAGTTTTACTTTCACCTATAAACGCCCCCCAAAACGGGATATTGGCGATGGTGAGTAATATCCTAAATATCCTAGAAGCCAGGGAATAAATTCCCTGTCTAAAAGCTAAAGTCGGTTAAAACCGACTATTTTTATGTCATTTATTCTATTTCGATAATAAATACTTTAGGGCTTGCTGAATAAACATAAAAGGATTACAGGTAAAGGGTTTGAGCCGTTTTCATGTAAAAAGAGTGCAAGCTTTTACGAGGTGGAAACTCGAAAACCTTGCATTTAAGTTTGATACCAAGGAAAAATAGCTCCCATCCAACTCTTGAAACTGTTCCCTGTTCCCTGTACAACTTTTTCAGCAAACCCTACTTTAATTGTGTGATAGAATTAAAAAACCAATAAACTTTACTCCTGCAAATCAAGGCAGTGGATTTTTGGATTCATCAGTAAATCATGATCAAATTCTCGCTGAACAATTATATTCACAATCATTAATATCTTAATCCTGTAAATCCTTAAATCCTGGACATCCTGATTCAGACAATTACCAAGGGCTGGGAAACCCCACCCCTACAACATCATCATTAATATCTTAATCCTGTAAATCCTTAAATCCTGGACATCCTGATTCAGACAATTCAGACAATTAATTCATCTCCAACAACACTTTTAAAACTCCCTTGGTTTTTGCCTTTTCAAAAGCTGCTAAACCTTGACATAAGGGATAACTATCATCAATTAAATAATCTACATCTACCTTTGCCGTCGCTAATAACTCCAATGCTGGAACAAAAGACCCACAACGAGAACCAATTAAAGTAATTTCATCTACTACTAAAGAAGAAGCATCTAAACTGAGATTTCCGGCATAGGTGCTTTTTAAAATTAATGTTCCACGAGGACGTAAACCTCGCCGCGCAGTGGCAAAACCTTCAGGATTTCCGGTACAATCAACAGCAATATCAAAATATTTATCAATCACACTATCAGCTAAACCAGTTTTAATTCCTCTGGCTGCTAAATTTACTAATTTATCCTCATGTCTGCCTACTACTAATAATTCACAACCTGTTAAAGCTAAAGTTTGAGCTATTAATTGTCCTAATTTCCCATCTCCGACTAGTAAAACTCGGTCATCTGAAGATATTTTCACTTGTGCTTGAATTTCTAAAGCTGCTGCTAGGGGTTCTGTAAAAGTTGCTACTTCTGTAGATACATTTTCCGGAACAGG
The DNA here is from genome assembly GCF_002934005.1 of Cuspidothrix issatschenkoi CHARLIE-1. Taxonomy (GTDB): domain Bacteria; phylum Cyanobacteriota; class Cyanobacteriia; order Cyanobacteriales; family Nostocaceae; genus Cuspidothrix; species Cuspidothrix issatschenkoi. The sequence goes on from NZ_PGEM01000093.1 coordinate 8,824, forward strand.
ATGCAAATTTTTAATAGGTAAAGATAAATATTCAGCAAAAGCACCATGACGATTAACAATACCTAAAACTGTGCGATTTTCGCAATGAGTTGGTTGTCCGCGACGACAAAAGCGACAATAACCACAAGCGGCGTTAATTTCACCTACCACTCTTTGGTTAATTAAATGGTCTGCACCTTGTTCAACCACACCGACAAACTCATGGCCAATAATGCCAGTATAGGGATAATAACCTTTGATTAATTCCAAATCAGTATTACAAATTCCTGCCCGCAAAACCCGAATTAATGCTTCCCCTGGTGCTGGTTCAGGAGTGGGAATATCGGTACGAAGTTGTAATTGGTTATTTTCTAGCCACAGCGCTTGCATAATTTTGTCTATTGTTAACTGTGAGTATTTTACACTGTATTTGGTGTAAATACTATCAGACTTGATGGGCAATTATGAGAAATTGAGGATATCC
>NZ_PGEM01000094.1:0-991 GCF_002934005.1 Cuspidothrix issatschenkoi CHARLIE-1
CGTGTTCCAAGCAGAACACAATATCTTGATGCACCCCTTCCACATGTTAGGTGTAGCTGGTGTATTCGGCGGTTCCTTGTTCTCTGCAATGCACGGTTCTTTGGTAACATCTTCCTTGGTTAAAGAAACAACCGAGAACGAATCACAAAACTACGGTTATAAATTCGGTCAAGAAGAAGAAACCTACAACATCGTTGCGGCACACGGTTACTTCGGTCGCTTGATTTTCCAATACGCTTCTTTCAACAACAGCCGTTCCTTACACTTCTTCTTGGCTGCATGGCCAGTAGTTGGTATCTGGTTCACAGCTTTGGGTGTAAGCACCATGGCATTCAACTTGAACGGTTTCAACTTCAACCAATCCATCATTGATTCTCAAGGTCGTGTAATCGGTACTTGGGCTGATGTAATCAACCGCGCTAACTTAGGTATGGAAGTAATGCACGAGCGTAACGCTCACAACTTCCCCTTAGACTTGGCTGCTGCTGATGTTGCTCCTGTTGCTTTAACTGCTCCTGCTATCAATGGTTAATAACTAGAGTCTAGTTAATTAGAAAACGCTCTCCTTACGGAGGGCGTTTTTTGTCTTGGGAAAATAAGTAGGGACGTTCCAGGGGAATGTCTCTACCAAATTTATCAAGAAAGGCAGAGGCTATCAATTACTCAAGACAATTTTAGCTTAACCGACTTCAAGCCCCATGACTGACCCAAAGGGCAGCTTAGGATGAATGGCGCGTGAATTAACGACAGTTTTTCGACCAAAGCGACAGCGTTCGCGCAGCGTCTCGAAGAGAGGGAAAAAACATGGAGTCAATTCACAAATCTCGTGTTATACTATCTTATAGTAAATACCTTTTACTCTAATATGTTAAGAGTTGTCAAAGTCAGATTATATCCAGATGCTCAACAACAGCAATCATTAGCACAAGCTTTTGGTAGTTGTCGTTGGCTATGGAATTATTTTTTGAATTTGATGAACCAAACATATAAA
>NZ_PGEM01000094.1:1178-14585 GCF_002934005.1 Cuspidothrix issatschenkoi CHARLIE-1
AGGAAAAATTAAAACTGTAACTATCACCAAAAATTGTAGTGAACAATATTTCGCTGCTATTTTATTTGAAGATGGCAAGGAAAAGCCAGAATCAATTGCAGAAGGTAAAGCAATAGGTATTGATTTGGGGTTAACTCATTTTGCAATTACCAGTGATGGTTCTAAGTTTGATAACCCCAGGATATTAAATAAACATGAAAAAAACTTAAAAATAAAACAACAGCAATTATCTAGAAAACAAAAAGGCTCTAACAACCGAAATAAAGCCAGAAAGAAAGTTGCTAGAGTTCACAGAAAAATAACTAATTGTAGAGAAGATTTTCTCCATAAACTATCTCGTAGGATAGTTAACGAAAACCAAGTTATTGTGGTAGAAAATCTTCATGTTAAAGGTATGATGCAAAATCATTGTCTAGCCAAATCTATTCAACAAGTTGGCTGGGGAATGTTTTGTACCATGCTTAAATACAAGGCAGAAAATGAAGGGAAGATTTATCAAGAAGTTGATAGATTTTTCCCTTCATCAAAAACTTGTCATATATGCCTTAATCAAGTGGGTAGTTTGCCGCTAGATATAAGATTTTGGACTTGTGAAAAGTGCCAGACTAAACATGACAGAGATATCAACGCAGCGATAAACCTCAGAGATGAGGGACTACGAATTTTGACCTCTGGAACGGGGGATAAAGCCTGTCGCCCAGAAGTAAGTCGCAGTAATAGAGGACGAAAGAAATCTACTACTGTGCTTTCTGCTGGACAGGAAGCCGACACAGTACCGTCAGGTCAGTGTGGGTAGTTCACGCATTATTGTTGTTATTGAATATTAAAATCTGAGTTAAATAGAGTATAAACTATATGGGACAAGGTTTTTTACAAATTGGTTTAACTTTATGTATTGTCGTATTCATTACGCCAATATTAGGAAAGTACATAGCTCGTGTTTTCTTAGGAGAAAGGACAATACTTGATCCTGTGATGAACCCCATAGAGTCAATTATTTATATTTTAGGGGGTGTGGGTAACAAAAATGATATGACTGGTTGGCGATATATCCGGGCTTTATTATGTACTAATTTAGTCATGGGTGGTATAGTATACGCCTTACTTTATTATCAGAAATTTCTCCCTGGGAATCCTAATCAACTAGGAAGGATGAGATGGGATTTATTATTACATACTACTATTTCCTTTCTGACCAACACTGATCAACAACATTACGCTGGGGAAAATACCTTTAGTTATTTTAGTCAAACATCAGCTTTAGGCTTTTTAATGTTTACTTCAGCCGCTATTGGTTTAGCTGTAGGAATTGCTTTTATTCGAGGTTTAACAGGAAGAAAACTAGGGAATTTTTATGTTGATTTTACCCGTGGTATCACTAGGATATTACTACCTTTATCTATAATTGGGGCGATCGCTTTGATTATTTGCGGTGTACCCCAAACCCTAGCCAAACCGATAGTATTAGAAACCTTAGAAGGAAAAATTCAGTATATAGCCAGAGGACCAGTCGCATCCTGGGAAATGATTAAAATGTTAGGTGAAAATGGCGGGGGATTTTTTGCAGCTAACTCCGCCCATCCTTTTGAAAATCCCAATGGTGCTTCTAATTTAATAGAAATAATTGCTATGTTGGCCATTCCTACATCCTTAATTTACACCTATGGAGTATTTGCCAACAATCTGAAACAAACCTGGTTATTATTCTCCATGGTGTTTATTATTTTTGTAACTTTGATTGGTTTCACCGCCATGGGAGAATTAGCAGGAAATCCACTAATTAACAATGCTTTAAGATTAGAATCACCCAATTTAGAAGGTAAAGAAATCAGATTTGACTGGGCGCAAACCGCACTATGGGCAGTAGCAACTACCGCCACCATGTGTGGTGCTGTCAATGGAATGCACGATTCTCTCATGCCCAATGGGACATTTTCCAGCTTATTCAATATGTTTTTACAAATAATTTGGGGAGGACAAGGAATAGGAACAGCGTATCTATTCATTTACCTCATTATCACCGTGTTTCTTACTGGATTGATGGTAGGACGTACACCGGAAATTTTTGGTCGTAAAATTGAAAAAACAGAAATTGTTCTTGCTAGTTTAGTGCTGTTAATTCACCCAGCCATGGTTTTAATTCCCAGTGCGATCGCTCTAGCTTATCCTATATCTTTGGCAGGAATCAGTAACCCAGGTTTTCATGGTATTTCCCAAGTAGTTTATGAATACGCCTCAGCCGCAGCTAATAATGGTTCTGGATTAGAAGGATTAAATGACGGCAGTTTATGGTGGAATTTAAGTACAACTGCCAGTATTTTTGTCGGGCGTTACATTCCCATAATTGCCCTGCTCCTTCTAGCTGATAGTATGTCTAAAAAACAAGCTAGTCCCCCAACCCGTGGCACTTTAAAAACAGATTCTCTCCTGTTTACCACCATTACAGCAGGTGTCATCCTAATTTTAGGTATCCTCACATTTTTACCCGTTCTGGCTCTAGGCCCCATCGCCGAAGGCTTTAAACTCGCCTCTGGTAGTTAACAGGGTGCAGGGGGAGAAAATTATCTTCTTCGTGAACTGTAAGGGTGAACGGATGTTCGCCCCTACTTACCCCCTAACTCCTGATAGCGCGGCGTGGCGTTAGCCATACTCCTGACTCCTTGATCTCCTAAAAAATTACTTATATATGAAACCAAACGGAACTAGCTCCAATTCTAAATCCCCCCGTCCTCGTTATCGCCCCAAAAAACGCAAAAAAACGCGGGTTACCAACAAAGGGAAAGGGCTTTATATTCAGGTAGTTGGTAATACTTTTATCAAACTGTCGCCCCAATATGCTATTAAAAATCCCGTCATGTTTTTGGTGTGGATGGGAACGCTCATCACATTCTTTCTCACCATTGACCCCGAATTATTTGGAACTACCAATCAAACCAATCCCCGTCTATTTAATGGCCTGTTAACAGGAATTTTGTTCTTCACAGTTCTATTTAGTAACTTCGCTGAAGCCGTAGCGGAAGGAAGAGGCAAAGCCCAAGCGGATACTTTACGTTCTACCCAATCAGCCACCACCGCTAAAAGTATCACCGTTGACGGCACAGTTACAGAAGTTCGTGCCAGCACATTGAAGCGAGGAGACACCATCTATGTAGTCTCAGGAGATATCATCCCTGCCGATGGCGAAGTCATTCTGGGTGTAGCCTCTGTAGATGAATCAGCCATTACGGGAGAATCTGCCCCAGTCCTCAAAGAATCAGGCTCAGATGTTGCTAGTTCTGTTACAGGTGGTACACGCATCATTTCCGATGAACTGATTATTCGTATTACCGCCGAGCCAGGTAAAGGCTTTATTGACCGAATGATTGCCCTAGTGGAAGGGGCAGAACGCACAAAAACACCCAGTGAAATTGCTTTAACCGTATTATTAGCGGTTCTCAGCTTGGTATTTTTATTTGTGGTTGCTACTCTTCCCGCCTTTGCCTACTATGTTAATAGTCCCGTGAGTGTCCCCGTTTTGATTGCCCTGTTAGTTGCACTCATCCCCACCACCATTGGCGGCTTACTTAGTACCATCGGCATTGCTGGTATGGACAGAGTAGCTAAATTTAACGTCATTGCCACCTCTGGCAAAGCCGTAGAAGCCTGTGGTGACATTAATACTCTAGTTTTGGATAAAACCGGGACAATTACCCTGGGCAACCGTTTAGCAGAAGAGTTTATCCCCATTAATGGCCACTCAATAGCCGAAATTGCTAACGTCGCTTTAGCTGCAAGTATCTTTGATGATACTCCAGAGGGCAAGTCTATTGTACGACTAGCAGAAAAACTAGGGGCAAACTTTGATTTAGACCGCAAACAAGTCCAGGGTATAGAATTTAGTGCTAAAACTCGTATGAGTGGCACTAATTTACCGGGGGGTAGGGAAGTCCGAAAAGGTTCAGTAGAAGCGATTAAAGGCTTTGTTCTCTCCCGTCATGGCACAAATCCCTCAGAACTAAATACCACCTATGAACAAGTATCTCGCAAAGGTGGTACACCTTTGGCAGTTTGTCTCGATAACGAAATTTATGGTGTGATTTATCTGAAAGATATTGTTAAACCTGGTATCCGCGAACGATTTGACCAACTCCGACGGATGGGAGTGCGAACAATCATGCTCACCGGTGATAATCGCATTACTGCCTCTGTAATTGCCGCAGAAGCTGGAGTTGATGAATTTATTGCTGAAGCTAGCCCAGAAGATAAAATCAGTGTCATTCAGCGAGAACAGGCAGAAGGTAAAATAGTAGCGATGACGGGGGATGGAACAAATGATGCCCCAGCTTTGGCACAGGCTAATGTGGGCGTGGCCATGAATACGGGAACTCAAGCGGCTAAAGAAGCTGCTAATATGGTGGATTTAGATTCTGATCCCACCAAATTAATTGATATTGTGAGTATTGGTAAGCAATTGTTAATTACTCGTGGAGCATTGACAACCTTTTCTATCGCTAATGATATTGCTAAATATTTTGCGATTATTCCTGTACTTTTTACATCTGCTAATCTAGAAAGCTTGAATGTGATGAAGTTAAGCAGTGTTAATTCTGCTATTCTTTCAGCATTAATTTACAATGCTTTAATTATTCCGGCTTTAATTCCTCTAGCATTAAAGGGGATTAAATTTAGACCTTTAACAGCTAATCAACTCCTCCAACAGAATATCTTTCTTTATGGCTTAGGTGGGGTAATTGCTCCATTTATTGCTATTAAATTAATAGATATCATGATCACATTTGTGGGTTTAGTTTAAATACAGCAGAAGGCAGGGGAGCAGGGGAGAAAATTCTATTACCAATCATCAATCACCAATTACCAATAACTATCTTTATGCAGATGTACCTTAATTTCTTGATTCCTCCAGTAGTTTATGCTAATACTACCATCAGCTTAGATCACATTTCTAAATGGACAATTGGTGTGTTAGGTATTACTACTTTAATGTTAGTTGTTTATTTGTTGATAGTAATTTTTCAACCTGAACGATTTTAGTAATTTCTAAATAAAAATAAAATTCAACCTTAAATTATGTCTATTATCATAGAAACTATCAAAGCTATCAGAATAACCCTGATAATTTGGTTATTAACAGCAATTATATATCCTGGTTTTGTCTTGCTCGTTGGTCAATATCTCTTTCCATTTTCAGCTAATGGTAGCATTATGTTAGATATTAATGCTCAACCCATTGGTTCAACTTTAATCGGTCAAGGATTTATATCAGACCGTTATTTTCATAGCCGTCCTAGTGCTGTCAGATATAGTCAAGGCAGAAAAGCTCAACCTACTGGTATATCTGGTAGTAGTAATCTTGCTCCTAGTAATCCAGCACTCAAGGAAATGATTCTTAAAGAAGCAGAAAAATTTCAGAATGAAAATAAAAAACCTATAGCTGATTTGATTTATACATCAGGTTCAGGTCTAGACCCACATATTTCTTTAAAAGCAGCGCGACAACAGGTAGAGAGGATCGCACGGGCACGGGGAATTAAAGAAGATGATATCATTCCCTTATTAACCAAATATATTGATGGCAGATTTTTAGGTGTTTTTGGTGAACCAGGGGTGAACATTTTACGCTTAAATTATGCCCTGGATTTACAAGAAATTAATCGTCAACAGAATCAGTAATTGGGGTTCATTTAGCTAGATTTTTTTGACATAGCTAATTTGATGAATTACACTACCATTGACAATCTATAAAAGTATTTGAGTCAATGCACCGGACTCGTGTGATCGGTTTAATGAGTGGTACATCTGTAGATGGAATAGATGCTGCTTTAGTAGAAATTTCTGGTCGAGATTGGGATCTCCAGGTGAAATTACTAGCAGGGGAAACCTATCCCTATCCCCCTCAACTTAGAGAAAAAATTCTGGAAATTGGGGCTGGTGCTGCTGTATCTATGGCAGAGTTAGCAGCAATAGATGATGCGATCGCTCATAATTTTGCTCAAGCTGCTCAAAATATTCAAGTTGGTCATCCCCCAGCTAGTCTGATCGGTTCTCACGGTCAAACTGTTTATCATCGCCCACGTCAAAACCCAGGAGAACTAGGTTATAGTTGCCAATTAGGTCGAGGCGCGTTAATTGCCCATTTAACGGGTATTACTACTGTCAGTAATTTTCGTATCGGCGATATTGCCGCCCATGGTCATGGTGCGCCCCTTGTTCCTAGAGTAGATGCCTATTTACTCAGTGACCTCCAAGAAGACCGTTGTATTCAAAATATTGGCGGTATTGGTAATGTAACTTATCTCCCCGCCCGTGGTGATGATTGGTTGTCTCAAATTCGGGGTTGGGATACAGGCCCGGGTAATAGTCTTTTGGATTTGGCTGTCAAGTATTTTACTAACGGGACTAAAACCTATGATGAAAACGGAGCTTGGTCGGCTAGTGGCACACCCTGTCAGTTCTTAGTAGAACAATGGCTTCAACAAGAATATTTTCACTTACCACCGCCTAAATCCACAGGTCGGGAGTTATTTGGTGTCCATTACTTAAATCAATGCTTAGAAGATGCCCAAACCTATCAACTCAATCCTGCCGATTTTTTAGCCACGATCACGGAACTAACAGCAGTTTCTATCGTTCATAGTTATGAAGCTTTTCTACCTAGAAGGCCACATAAGGTAATATTATGTGGTGGGGGTAGTCGCAATATTTACTTAAAATATCGGCTACAGTTATTGTTAGGGAAAGTGCCAGTTTCAACTACAGATGAATTTAGTTTAAGTGCTTCATTTAAAGAAGCGATCGCATTTGCAGTTTTAGCATACTGGCGAAACTTATGTATTCCTGGTAACTTACCCACCGTCACAGGAGCATCTCAAGAGGTACTTTTAGGCGAAATTCACGGTAATTATGGCTAACTTAGCTATAATTTTCCTTGTTTTTTCTCAAAAAGTATAGTGGTTTCGTGTTTCTAAAATTTGACTGTACTGGTACAACACTAAGGAATTGAGCAGTGGGGCATACTTTTTTATTAGAACCGGGGCGGTGGGTCATGCAAGGTAGCTGGTTAGAGCGTAATAGTCTACCAATTCCCTTAAAAGGTTTGACATTAGTAGTTTGGAATCGAGATAATTGGTTCTCTATGGCCACAAAATTAATCTTCCCTAATAGCGATCGCCCGGAAATCTCTTTTCAGTACAAGGGACGACTACACGATGGAGACAGACAGTATACTTTTTTGCTACAACATAATTCCTTAGGACAAATTGAAGGTGAAGGCTGGATTTGTCCAGAGACCATTGTACAAAGATATTGGGTACTGGGAGATAACTCCACTGAGCTTCGGTATCGTCAAAGACGTAGTGGTTTTGAAACTCTACATCGGCTGAATGATGATCAATATTACCTAACCAGTGGTATCCTTTCGGGTCATTCTTTAGACAGTACAATGGAAGCTAATCTAAAACGACAAACATATTAGTTACACTTACCCATAGATAGATTAATTATTGCGATGAGACCATCAGACCCCAACATTGGTCGCTTACTCGGAAAACGTTACCTACTACAAGAGCTTATTGGTTCTGGAGCAATGGGACGAGTTTATCGTGCTAAGGATACTTTGATGGGAGGAGTGCCTGTTGCTGTCAAGTTTTTAGCTTTGTCTATCGGAAATGAAAAAATGCGTTTGCAAGACCGATTTGAGCGAGAAGCAAAAACCTGCGCCTTATTAGGTCAAAAAAGTATCCATATTGTCCGAGTCATGGATTATGGCATAGATGAAACCTACTATGTCATGGAATATCTACAAGGACACAGCTTAAGTTATATCATTCGCAGACAACCCTTAAAATTACCAAGATTTCTCACCATAGCCAGACAAATTGGTCTGGGCTTACAATGCGCTCATGATGGTATTCCCGTAGATGGAGTGATATGTCCCATCATCCATCGTGATATCAAACCTGGCAATATAATGGTGATTCAAGATCCTAGTTTTGGAGAATTAGTCAAAGTTCTCGACTTCGGTATTGCTAAGTTACTCATGTCTGATGGTGACCATACAAAATTCTATTTAGGCACTTTAGCTTATTCTTCACCTGAACAAATCGAAGGTAAAGAACTAGATAATCGCTCCGATATCTACAGTTTTGGCATCATGATGTTTGAAATGCTCACCGGCAAAATGCCTTTAGTCACAGCAACGAACACTTTTGGAGCATGGTATAGAACACATACCTTTGAAAAACCCCAGACATTTGCAGAAACTGCTCCCAACTTATCCATTCCAAAACAGTTGGAAGACGTAATTATGAGTTGCCTGGCTAAAAAAGCTAGTGAACGTCCCCAAAGTATCAATGACATCATTAATCTGCTCGCAGCCCTAGAACAAACTGAGGACAAACGGATTCCGGTCTTAGATGCTACCACTATTATTAATAATCCTATATATCAAGACTCTGACGAAACTATCAAAACTAATTTCCCTCTAGTTCCCATCCCAGAAACGAAAATAAAAACCGATTTGTGGACAACTCCACTTCTCTATAACAATACACAAGTAGAACTACAAACATATTCAGCTAATAATGATGTCGCACAACTTGTAACCTGGCCACACAATAAACCAATTGCGGATATTGTGTTTATTCAACCCATTTACCAAGATAAAAATCTGTTACCAGCACTATGGGTAATGCTCCCTAAAGCAGAAATCGAAAAGCGGTTAATTTGTACGCAATACAATCAATTTCTCTTTATTTCTGCCCCCCATCCTGTCATATTATGGATTACAGTTATTTATACTCGTCAACATGGGGCTAAATGGTTGCCCTATTATTTAGATATCAAAACCAGTTTTGGTCAAGAAATTACCCGTCTATTACAACAGACTGGGCAATATCGGATCTTATTCTTTACCAAAGAAACTCCTAATCCCTGTACACATATACTACCTGCCAGCATTGCCCCGGATCAACGTCAACGCCTACAACAATGGCTCTTATCTGGCAATTTATCCACCCCATCAACGGATGTTCAAACAAGTAAAAGTTTATTAAAAAAAGAATATGAGAAAATTAAGCCCAAAATATTATCTAAGTTAGAAACAATTGATACTGATTCACTTTTTGATCTTTCTAGTTGATGGATTCATGCTAGTTGACAAATGAAATATGGTCTAATTACCAGTCTTCAATTAAAATCTGAAATGGGATTTTGATCGAAGTTGACGCCCCAGCATCCCCAGCTTTTTTCCTGTGCTGGAAACCAGCAAGAGAAGGAGGTCGCCCACTGCAACACAAGAATAATAACTCTATGCCATAGTGGAACCTGAATCTAGACCCCACTGCTGTTTGAGCAGTTCTTGATAAGTTGCCTCACGTACTACCATTTGCTCATACAGTTTCACTAAAAAGTCTTGAGCTTGTTCATGGCTCATGTGTTGGACTTGAGTGGCAAAAGAGCGAATGCTAAATTGCTGTTCCAAAGATAGGTTAATTGGTTGATTCATAATGAACTCCAAAATAAGCAACGTGTAAAACCGATATTGACAACACAAATTCAAGAGTCAGGAGTCAAGGTGAGATGAAAATAAGCTTTCCTTTCTGATTTGGATACTGTACTACCTGAATTTGCCATCTGGTGTATCACATAACAGTCCGAAGAAATCATTCTTGGGCTAGATGTTGCCTGGATATTTGTTTCTTGATATTAAGAAAGATAACAAGTATTTGACAATTTGCCCATGTTTTTCGATTTATTTTTTTGAGGTAGTATTTGCCCTCAGTATAATGGTATAATAATTGACAAAAATCTTGCAAAAATAATGGTTGCAAGACTGGGAAAAAGAGTACAGGTTTTTTATCCTTGGGGTGAAAGTCAATAAATATAAACTATCTAGGTTATCTTGAGAAATGAAACCCAACATTTTTGTGTTGCTGAGGTTTCAATGGGTGCAAACTAAACTAAACCTGAGTTCGACCAATAATTTTTAACCCCCCTGGTAATCTCTGGAAATTACAAATATTTTGTATCAAGTTATGAATAGGAAAAATGCTCAAATTGAACAAATTAATAAGTATATTTACTTTTTTATTGAGGTATGCACTGCTGTAAGATAGCAAAGGGACTGCAAAAAACTGATACGCCCTTTCAAAACCATGAAAAACAGAGGTTTAGCATTACGCCTTACCTCTTACCAAATAATAGTCAATATTAATTAAGCACCCTCAGAGCGATCGCTTTTTTGACCAGGTGAAGACTCATAAAGAGCATCTAATTGTTCTCTAGCATCTTCAACATTAATAGAACGCATCACCAACAGAGGTTCTTTAATCACATTACCTGCACTGTCTAATAACTCAGGATGGGGTACATATTGTTTTCTATTGGCATAATAACCAAAGCCACCTTGTGATGATGGATAATTTGGATAGTTTCGTTCTCTGTCAAAACTGAACATGATCAGATTACGAATTAAATTACCAACAGCTATAAATGCCAAAATGGTGAACGCTAAGATATAGAGTAGATGTAGCATGAAATTTTCCTCCAGAGTAGCAGTAGTTAAAATGTTATGTTGTAGAGCTTAAAACTCCGTAAATAATTGTGTATTTACGGTAAACAGAGAGTGTAAAATTCTTTACTTGTGCGCGTATGTTATATGATGCAATCCTTATATTCAGATTAAGGTAACATGGAACACATGATTTTTTTATGAAAACAATGTTAAGAATCGTCTTATATTTTGAGAATCTTCCGGATCTTGATATCTTCTCAAATAGACGATGATTCCTTGGATAGACCTAAACGCATTCCTACACTCCAACATTCTGTAACTAATTGATGCCAAGAGGTAACAGTTGTCATATCAATTCCCGCTTGTTCATTAGTTGCCGCAAATAACATCTTGGCTGTTATGAGTTGATTTTTTGCAGTTTTGACTCGCTGCATTAAGTCAAATTGCTCATTTTCACTCATAAATTGAATTTTCTCATTTTCCAGGATTTGCTCGTAGTGATCAAACCAATATTGAAAATCCTCTAACAGTGGTTCTAGGACGACTTTTAGCAACTGGGCATTGGATAGATTTGAGTTCTCCATATATGAGAAGCATATTTCCTAATTCTTTTTTTATATTAACGTTATTTACGATTCTTAACAATCCTCTAATTTTCTCACGTATCTGATCTACAAAATAAAATCTGTAATCTGATATACGAAATATGATTATATAGTAGAAAAATAAGATTTGTCTTGATCCCTGTGGTGTAAAACAAGATATGTCTGAAGAAGGAGTTTAGGAGTAAACAAATCAATTCTCAATCTTGTTCATCTTTTAATCGGGGGATATTATCCCCATTTTGCTCGATAACTGTCTGATTCTGACAAAAATCAAAATCTACTTCATCAAAAATTCATATAAGTTCCGGTAAATTACTGATAAATATCTGTAGTGTATAATTTTCATAAGGGTTTTGACTTATATCGTTACTTTTAAATTACTGGAGTTTATCCCTCTTCCATTAAACTGGGAATCACAAAAATAATTGTCTAATTTTGAAATCCAGATGTGATAAAGGTTTGAACTTTTTATTAATAACAAAATATGGCGAACATTTTGAAAAATTAATAAATCGCCAAAACCCTTTTTAAATAAAGGTTTCAAATTTTGCGTCGCCTAGAGTCATGGAAGAGGGATAAACACACTTCCAAAAGAGAAGTTATCAAAAAAGTTTTCCTTTTTGCTTTGCTGTCTTCTATTTGTTGGAAATAACAAGATCCCCGACTTCTTAGAGAAGTCGGGGATCTAACTCTGTCCATGTTCACAACTCCAACAGAATTGTTATAGTTAAAAATGCTAATTTGGTAATTCCCCAGCATTACGGATATTTTCCAAAATCAAGTTAGGAGAAGTCCGTTTTATTAAACCAGTTAATACATTACCAAGACCTATTTCCACACCATTTTCTGCTAGTTGTAATGAAATTTCTCGCCAACGAACTGAACCTGTCATTTGTTGGGAAAGACGCTGTTTTAAAGTATCTGCTGCTAATGCGGGAACTGGGTCAACATTGGACAAAACTGGAACAACTGCGGACTGAAAAACAACTGAGTCGAGAACTTCTTGAAATTCTGTTGCTGCTGCTTTCATTAAATGAGAATGGAACGCGTCTGAAATCTTTAAAGGGATAGCCTGTTTGGTTTTAACTTGAGACATTACAGCTTGTACAGCTTCAGGAGTTCCAGAAATTACAACTTGGGGGACTTTGAAATTCTTAATTCCCCCAGAATTGGGGGTTAGGGGGCATTAAAACCCTAGATAGGAACTTGATTAGACTGTACACCGTAGCTTACTAAGGGGGGACAGCGAAGCCGGGAGGTAGATTATATGCAACTTTACAAACAAATGGTATAAGTTAATTGATTTTGATATGCTAGTATGGGAACAAAAGGGTTTCCACTGTGAATATCAGGGATGGTTCAAGAGATAAGGGTGTTAGCATACTTCACCTTTTGAGTTAATCATGATCGCAAAAATGATTCTCACGGCGATCGCACCCCCCAAAATCACACTATAAGCAATTACTAGGTCGCGCTTTGCGATCGCCATTATGGTAAAATATTGTTTTATAGTCAAATAATGAAATAACTTAATGAATGAATTATTGACTCGCATTACGCAAATTCCCGGTCAATGTGGGGGTCGTCCTTGCATTCGAGGTATGAGAATTAGAGTCAGTGACATTTTAGAAATGTTAGCGGAAAATGTCACGGTTAGCGAAATTTTAGAAGACTTTCCCGACTTAGAACCAGAAGATATTCAAGCTTGTCTTGTGTTTGCTGCACGACGGACTGATTTTGTCCGGTTGACAGCATGAAAATTTGGATTGATGCACAGTTACCCCCGACATTAGCAAGTTGGGTAACAAATACTTTTGCTATAGAAGCATTTTCATTAAGAGATATTGGGTTACGTGACGCTAAAGATATCGAAATTTTTGAAGCCGCAAAAATCGCCAATTTCATCATCATGACTAAAGATAGTGATTTTGTTGATTTGGTTTGTCGCTTAGGGATACCTCCTCAAATTCTTTGGTTAACTTGTGGAAATGTTACTAATCGTAATTTGCGTCAGCTTCTGACAATTACTTTACCTGATGCTTTGGAACAATTACGTCAAGGAGAGATGCTTTGGAACAATTACGTCAAGGAGAAATGATTGTGGAAATCAGTAATAGTAGGTAAATAATTACTTTATCTCAAAGCGATACTTTCGGTCTGCTTTGCTATCGCACTTCCTAAAATCATCCTAGAAGCGATCGCACCCCCCCAAATCACACTATAAGCGATCGCTCTCCCCAAAATCACACTATCTCAACAACACAGTATTTTAGTATCGGCTCAATAAGTAGG
>NZ_PGEM01000095.1 GCF_002934005.1 Cuspidothrix issatschenkoi CHARLIE-1
TATTTAGTCTGGAAGAGCCAACTTTAACTTATTTAGATGATAATATCAAAGTTGGTAATTCTATAGTTGCTGATGCAGATTTTACAGATTTACCTTTTATTTGGGAAAGTGAATTTCCTCAAGTTTTCGCTGAAGGTGGTTTTGATGTGGTAATTGGAAATCCTCCTTATATTCGTCAGGAATTGTTATCACCTTTTAAACCTTATTTACAGTCAAATTATCAAACTTATGATGGGGTTGCGGATATTTATATTTACTTTTATGAGAAAGGTTTGAATTTATTGAAACCAGAAGGAATACTTTCCTATATTGTGACTAATAAATGGTTGCGTTCTGGTTATGGTGAAGCTTTGAGAAGGTTCTTTTCTCAGTCAAGTGTGTTTGAAAAAATTATTGATTTTGGACACGCACCAATTTTTGAAGATGCTGATACTTTTCCCTGTATTGTTTCGGTCAAGAAAACTAAAGTTTCAGAAACGGAGAGGGAAAATAAAGAAGTGTTAGTTTGTGTTGTTCCCCGTGAGGAGTTACCGAAAATTAACCTCACTCAATATGTGCAGAATGAGGACAATAGTTATAATATACCTTGGTCGCGGTTTTCTGCTCATGCTTGGAGTTTAGAACCTCCTGCGGTGGATGAGTTAATGCAGAAAATTCAACGGGTAGGTGTTCCGTTAAAAGAGTTTGCTGGTGTTAAACCAATATGTGGAATAAAAACAGGTTTTAATGAAGCTTTTTTCATAGATGATGCTACTAAGGAAAATTTAATTCAAGCTGATCCAAAATGTGCAGAAATTATCAAGCCATTATTGAGAGGTCAGGATATTAAAAGATGGATTCCTGAATGGGATAAATTTTGGATAATTTTTGCTCACAAAGATATAGATATAGAACAATATCCTATTATTAAAAAACATTTGGAAATTTATAGAAATAAGTTAGAAAATCGAGCAGGTAAACAGTTATGGTGGCAATTCCAAGCATCACCAGCATTTTATCATCTTTTTGAACAACCTAAACTTATTTATCAGGCAATCCAATTTCATCCAGCTTATAGCTATGATACGGAAGGTTACTTTACAAATAATAAAACCTTTATATTACCAAATGCTGATTCATATATTCTTGGAGTTCTCAATTCTCCCCTGGTATGGTGGTATAATTGCCGATATTTACCACACATGAAAGATGAAGCTTTAAACCCTGTTGGTTATTTAATGGAAACTCTTCCCATTGCACAACCCACAACAGAAATACGCGCAGAAGTAGAAGAAATTGTCACTCGTTTAATAGAAATAACTAAACTCAACGGACAAGTTTATAAAGATGTTCTCGACTGGTTGCAAGTAGAATACAAAATTGAAAAATTGGGAAATAAATTAGAAGATTTCGCAGCTTTAGAATTTACGGAATTTCTGGAAGAAGTGAGAAAAAGAATGCCCAAACCAAAGACAGCTAAAAAAGCATCTGACCCTCTGAGTATAACAGCATTTAAAGCTTTACGTCAAGCATATAGTGATTATGTTCCAGAAATTCAAACCCGCAAAAACGAAACTATGAAATTAGAAAAGCGACTTTCCGATTTAGTGAATCAAGTTTATCAATTAACACCAGAAGAAATTGAATTAATGTGGAAAACAGCACCTCCAAGAATGCCGATTTGAATTAAAAATTAAAAAATTGTCAGAATCAGGATATCCAGGATTAAAGGATTTCAAGAATATGAATTTTCTCTGTGTACTCTGCGTCTCTGCGGTTCGTTATAAAAAAATTGTCAGAATCAGGATATCCAGGATTAAAGGATTTACAAGATGTCTTTTAATTTTTAATCATTAGATGTTATAATCAACAAATTACAACTTGATGCCATATCAAAATTATGATCATTGCACAAGAACGAGAAACCCAAGAAAGCATCTCCCAAGATGTAATTTTCCCCCCTGGTGATTTATATAGTGATGAACCTCCCGTGGAAACAGAACTGCATCTAGAGCAAATTATGCTCTTAATCAAATGTCTTAAATGGTTGTGGAAAGATAGAAATGACTTCTATGCTGCTGGAAACCTAACTATTTACTATAGTCCAAATCAGAAAAAATCAGAAGATTCTCGTGGTCCAGATTTCTTTGTGGTTTTAGGAACTGAACGCAAAACCCGTAAAAGTTGGGTAGTGTGGGATGAAAATGGTAAATATCCTCATGTAATTGTCGAAATTCTCTCACCCAGTACAGCAAAAACAGATAGAGAATTTAAAAAACAACTCTATCAAAATACATTCCGCACTCCAGATTATTTTTGGTTTGATCCTTACACTTTAGAATTTGCAGGTTTTCATTTATTAGATGGAAAATATCAACCTTTAACAGCAAATGAAAAAGGACATTTATGGAGTCAACAACTAGGTTTATATTTGGGTGTTTATAATGGTTTATTGCGATATTTTACACGCGAAGGAATTTTAGTTCCTACACCGGAAGAAAGCGCGGAACAAGAAGGTAAAAGAGCAGAAGCTGAAGCAAAAGCAAGAAAGTCGGAAGCCGAAAGAGCAGAAGCAGAAGCCAAAAGAGCAGAAGCAGAAGCCAAAAGAGCAGAAGCAGAAGCCAAAAGAGCAGAAGCAGAAGCCAAAAGAGCAGCACGTTTAGCGGCAAAATTGAGAGAATTAAATATTGACCCGGAAACAATTTAAGAGGATGTTTGAAAAGTTCCAGAAGGTATAATTTTATCAGTACAAGCTCAATACAAGCTCACTAACCTCTTAGTACAAGTCTTGCCTGTTAAACTTATACAAATTAAATGCAGTACAGCTTATTTATCAATTACCAATTCTTCAGTTGATTTAATGATGTGCATTCCTGCATCCGCAAATCTCGCAAATATGGTATTTGCTTGTTCTGTGTAGTCAACGACTCCAGGAACAACCACAGGAGAAGTACAATCTTCTAAGAGATAAATTTTCTTTGTCAGGGTACTATCTACCTGTTTAATTTCTGTTAGTAAATCTTCAATTGTCCAGGCTACACAATGACTTTTAGCTTGTCCAGCAATAATCACTGCATCGTATTTTAAAAGTTGTTGAATTAAATTTGTGTTTTTGTTTCCAATTGGTTGATTATCCCATCCTATTAAAACTTCAGGGCGTAAAATAGAATAATTTTCTGTAAAAGGATTTTCACCTTTTAATTCAAATTGGGCTTGACTTTGACGGGCAATACTATGAAAAAATATGGCTTCTTCTAACGATGAAACTAAGGCGTGACCAATTCCTCCTAACATAGAATGATAAGGCCAAACTACTAAGGGATATTTACCATCTTGACTGAGTTGTTTGACATAATGCAATGCTTGTTTTCTTAATAATTCATAATCACCATTAGTCAAACTATGGGCAACTGCTGGGTTAACTTGCCAGATACCTTGTTCAATGTCTGCGGGTCTAATATTAGTGGCGGCTGGTGTGGGGTGTTCACCTTGAGCATTTACCCAAAAAATGGGGTGAAATATTTGCATAGCTGTGTGAGTATCTAAAGTAGGAATAATTTTGGTAATTACTCCCAAATGGCGATAAATAAATTCACACAGTCTTTGATTATCTTCTACCGCACCATTGCCAGTTTTGCCCCCAACAAATAATTCAAAATCAGGAATACAAAAAGTATTTTGGACATCTATTAATAATAGACAAATCTGATTTTGATCGGTAACTGCTGGTTGAATATTGTAGTGTTGAGCAAATATTTCGGCTTCAGTGGCAATTTCTTGGTAAGCTACACGCCAAACTTCTCTAACTTTTTCCCGGTTGAAGTGGGGAGGTATGGGTAAATGGGTTATATTTTTGGGATTCATCATGGCAATATATGGGGGTATTAAAGATCATCATCGGGGAAATTAAGTACAGGTAGGCGATCGCCTCGAAATAATTCTTCACTAGCTTCACCCAAGTTGAGCAATGCTTCACTGGTGGCCTTTTGAACTAGGATCAGCATCAGTATAGATACCGCACCAATTTGTAAAAAACAAGACTTATTAATCGGCAACGAGAGGCAATTGAATCCGGTTTGAGAACAAAACTGTTTTTTTAGATCTGTCATTGTCTTTCTGATTAATTACTAGATGGGTAAAATAGACGGAAAAGTTAATTTTTGATTCCAGAGACAAAATTAGATGCGGATGCTAAAACTTGAAAATTGCCACCAGGGCTGGATATTGGTCAATTGTATCTAAGGATTCAGGGAACAGGAAAGAAAAATGTTCTTCATTCTTTTTTTATCCTGATAGCGCAGCGTGGCATTAACTAAACTCCTGAATGGGTGGGGAAACCCCGCCCCTACTCTTGAACTCCTACAATTGTATCAGGTGGGAAGATCACAAAATTGTCAAAAAAAACGTCAAAATGTGATGATGCTATGGTTCTAGTTAACAACCACAGGTAAATTACCTAAATCACCATTCCTGTTAAATTTCACCGCCCATGAAAACCGTATTACCTGATAGCAAAATACTGCTGCAAGCAGTTCATCAAAAATCCTTAGTCCAATGGATAAGCCAAGCAACGGGTATCGATACTTTCGGCATCAAAGTACAGTTACTAGGTAATGACCTGCATATTCTATGTGAAAGTGCTGAGTGTCCAGAACATTGGCAAACTGTGTTAGGGTTATTACAAGCTATACAGCAAACTGATGTGGATACCCTCACTAATGACGAGCAACCCTCCATCTATCAAATATTAGTTTACGGACGGAAAAAAGGAGAACATCACCCAGAATGGTATCATCGAGTTTCCTTGCATCAAGTAGAGCAACATTTAGAACAGGTAGAATCTGTTCTATCAACTCAAGCAGATGTCAAGAAAATCCCTAGTGGCTCTCTGATTATCTCTAATGAAAGTTTGGCACGCCAAGGTGATATAGATGCTATTGCTCGCTATCTCAGTGAACATCTCAGTCATTTAGGTGTGGCTGTTCAGGTAAAAATTAGCCAATGTCCTAGCAAAACTAATCCACAAATTATCGTTAATCGCCTTTGGGTATTGTGTCAGTCTAGTTATAGTCCCGATCCATCATTGTTGGCGGAAACAGTAGCCCAAAAGCTGAGACATTTAAAACTGGTGGGCTATCAAGATGGTGTTCTAGTTTCTCAGGTACGGGGAGAAACAGAGCCAGATTGGCGGATGTGGGTAGATTTAACACCGCCAGAGGTAATGTTAAAAGAATGGGCGCGGTGGGGAGATTTACAAGCGATCGCCAAAATATTATCAGTAGAATTACTAGGCTTTAAAATCGCCGTTCAAACTTCCCTCAAAGAATCTACCCTGCATATATTCTGTACTCCAGCCTTTGATCTTCTCGGATCGTCCCCTGCACCAGATCAAGAAACTGCTATCAAGACCATTGTTCCCTTATTAGACACCATCGCCCCCCAAGCAATTCTTTCAGTAGCTATATATGGACAGAAAACAGGTGATAAACAACCTGCTTGGATAGATTGGGTCTCTTTACCCGCATCTCAACATCCAAATTTAGCTACATCTGCTTTGGATCTTGCCCGTGCAGGTGACAACAGTGCAATTATATTTCTACTAGAGCGTTTACTCAATCCTGATCTGGATTGGCGATTGAAAACAGGTGGTATCCGGGTATTGGTAGTCCGCAAAGAAAATTTGTTACACATCATGTGTGATGCTCCTGTTTGTCCTACACGCCATCAAGTTTCTAACAAAGTGACTCAATTTATCCGCCAGTTGAAAATTTACCGGATTAGTGGTATACGTATTTATGGCCGTCGTGCAGGAGATAAAGAACCTGTATGGCATCATGGTGTTGATTTAGAACAACGCGCTCAATTAGTTCCTGAAGCTACACCAGAATTTGCCGCTACATCTAAATATATAAATTCTCTAGTGATAAATGAAACCAGTAAAACAATTTTACGTCCTTATTTAACAAATGAGGAAGTAAACAATTTTGACAAAGAACTCGCAAAAAAATGGGTGGCAAATACCAACCAACTAATCAAAAAGTTACTTTTAAATAGCCAATTATTTACAGAAGTCCATCAGGACAATGAGCAAAATCCTGAGCATCAAGGAATTGGTGGTGGTCTGATTTGGCTGGGATTAGGATTACTGCTCACATTGCAAAATGATTTAATGTTAGGCTATGTTGCTGCCCATACTCTGAAAAATTCACCGAAAACTACTACAGTTTCCAGTGTGTCGTCAGAATCTGAAGCATCTTTCCCTGTGGAATATCAGGAAAAAACACCTCTATTAAATCAGCCAAAAACAACGGGCTTTTCTAAAACAGATTCTACTTTTAATGCTTCTGGATTTATTAATGATGCAGGAGCGTCGAAAAATTTACGAGCTGCACCATTAAAAGAAAAAGCTACATCTACAGCAATTTTATTGGCAGCGCGTTCACAAATGCCAACTTTTAATGCTCGCCAATTAGATGAGCAATTAGCCCTATATAAACAACGTTTAGCAATTAAAAAACGTCCTCCAGATGTCCTAATTATTGGTTCTTCTCGCGCATTGCGAGGAGTTGATCCTGTGGCTCTTTCTAAAGCTTTAGTCAGCCAAGGTAATCGTAATATTGATGTATTTAATTTTGGTATTAATGGTGCAACTGCCCAAGTCATTGACGTAATTATCCGTTACGTTTTAGAGCCTCAAGAATTACCAAAATTGATTTTGTGGGCTGATGGTTCCCGTGCTTTTAATAATGGTAGAGAAGATGTCACTTTTAATGCCGTCGAATCATCACCAGGATACAAACAGATAATACAGAAAGCAACCACACAAATCAAACCTGATCAAGTTCCTAAAAATCCAGAAAAAACACCCGACAAAATCAATACTGAAATTGCTAAGGCAGATGTTAGCTTTTATCAAATAGGTAATGATCGGCTAAATGAAGTTGTCGCTAATTTATCTGCTAGTTATAAAAACCGTGATCAAATTAAAGCCCTGCTGCAAAAACAACTTAAATATCTCCCTGTTAGTTCTGAAGATATCCAAAAAAAATTAAATACTGATGTTACTTATAACTCTAAAATAGATAATAATTCTTCTATTGTTGGAGTTGATTTTGATGGATTTTTACCTTTATCTATTCGTTATAATCCCAAAACTTACTATCAAAAACACCCTAAAGTTTCTGGAGATTATGACAATGATTATAAATCTTTCCAACTGTCAGGTAAGCAAGATCAGGCATTTCAATCAGTTTTAGAGTTTACCAAAAAAAATAATATTTCTCTCGTTTTTGTGAATATGCCTCTGACTTCAGAATATTTAGATCCTGTCCGCACAAAATATGAACAGCAGTTCCAAGCGTACTTATTGAACTTTACCAATAGTTCTCACTTTATATATTGTGATTTCAGTCAGTTATGGCCAACAATCAATGATTACTTTTCTGATCCCAGTCACCTTAACCGTTATGGTGCTTATGAAGTATCTAAAAAACTCGCTGTAGATCCCATGATTACCTGGCCAACTGGGAAATAAACCTTTGGGAAAGATAAAGATTTGGACTTTACCTTTCCTCTTTACTAAACAGTATTGTCACAATATGCACATAATAATAACAAAGATATAGCGGTTTTTGGTCTGGTGAGATACTCCCTAATTTCTTCCCTGTTCCCTGTTTTCTAATCAATAAACAATGAAATTTATATCTATTTTTTATGGGCTGTTTCTACTGAGTTTTTTAGGTATCTACTGGACTATTAATACAGCACATATCAGATTATGGATAGTGCTAATAGCTAGTCTGATTTTCTACGCATCCTTAAATATTCAATATTTACCTTTACTTTTAGTACTGACATTTATTAACTTTCGTTTAGGGTTAGAAATAGGTAGCAACACTTCACCGAAAAAACATTCTCAAGACTCGAGTTTATCTAACGAAGAATGGCAATTTGCTCAAGCTGATTGGAATCAACACCGACTGAAAATATTATGGGCTGGTATAGGTTTAAATGTACTGCTTCTGCTAGGGTTTAAATATATAAATCATTTCATAAATCTAGGTTTCAATTTCTCAACCAATTCACCAGATCCGCTAGTAAAAATAGTTGGACCTTTAGGGATTTCTTTCTTCACATTTGAATGTTTGTCCTATTTAATAGATGTTTATCGTGGTGCTCCTGCCAGTTCTAAATTTATCGAGTTTGCTACATACAAGCTATTTTTTCCTAAGCTCATCTCAGGTCCAATTACTCGCTATCACAACTTATCAGCACAATTCGGTAATATAAAATTTCCAAGTATTGATAAAGTCGCCGATGGCTTGTGGTTAATCGCTAGAGGGGCAGTGAAAAAAGGTATTCTTGCGGATAATTTGGGAATATTTGTGGATTTATGTTTTGGCAATTTGCAAAGAGCAGGGAGTACGGATTTATGGTTAGCTACCTTTGCTTATGGCTTACAGTTATATTTAGATTTTAATGGTTATGTAGATATAGCTCGTGGTAGTGCTTTATTATTTGGTTTAGTATTGCCAGAAAATTTTGATTTCCCCTATTTTACTACGAGTATTGCCGATTTTTGGCGCCGGTGGCACATAACATTAGGTGACTGGTTACGGAACTATCTCTATTTTCCTTTAGGTGGTTCTCGTCACGGGTTAATACGTACCTGCGGAAATTTGCTGATAGTTATGCTAGTGGCTGGTGTTTGGCATGGTTCAGCCTGGGGTTTTATTATTTGGGGTATATTACATGGTCTGGCTTTAGTAGTTCATCGTTTGACTAGTGCCGTTGGCGATCGCTGGAAAATTCTCAAGCTATTTTGGCGGACTCCTATAGGTATAATTATTGCGTGGTTGTTGACTCAAATCATGGTATTTACATCTTGGATTTGGTTTCGTCTTCCCAACATCCAAGACTCGAATGTAGTCATTCAACATCTTTGGGGTCATGTAGGTGATCAACAATTCGCTCAAAAGGTCTATGTTGAAGCCCTGAATATCAGTCAATCTCAGCTTTATTATTTACTGTTGGTAATACCCTTGTTCATGAGCGTCTCTTATTTTCTTAAACGCATCCTAAAATTAGAGTTTAGTTGGGTGATTAAAGTTGTTTTTGTGCCTTTATGCTTTTATGCAGTGTGGTTACTAGCCCCCGAAGGTAGCTTACCTTATATCTATTTTGATTTTTAGCTTAACCGACTTCAAGCCCCACAACTGACCCAAAGGACAGCGTGAGATGAATGGCGCGTGAATTAACGACAGTTTTTCGACCCTTGTACTGAGCGCGGCCGAAGGTTTGACCTCTGGAACGGGGGATAAAGCCTGTCGCCCAGAAGTAAGTCGCAGTAATAGAGGACGAAAGAAGTCTACTACGGTGCTTTCTGCTGGACAGGAAGCCAACACTTTACCGTCAGGTCAGTGTGGGTAGTTCACAACTTTATTAGCAAATACCAATGTCCAAAATTTACATCAGCAAAACATATATTTGTGATAAGAAAGACTAATTTAATGTATCTTTACAAATTGAAAATAATGTTCTACATTTATAGTTATGTAAGCCTAAAAACTTACTAAAATCATACGAAAATAAAAGCACTCATAAAATGACCACAACCTTACAACAGCGTTCTAGCGCTAACGTATGGGATCGCTTCTGCGAGTGGATCACCAGCACCGAGAACCGCATCTATATCGGTTGGTTCGGCGTCCTAATGATCCCAACCCTGTTAGCAGCAACCACCTGCTTCATCATTGCATTCGTAGCTGCTCCTCCCGTTGACATTGACGGTATCCGCGAACCAGTTGCAGGTTCATTACTCTACGGAAACAACATCATTTCCGGTGCAGTAGTTCCTTCCTCCAACGCTATCGGTTTGCACTTCTACCCAATTTGGGAAGCTGCTTCCTTAGATGAGTGGTTGTATAACGGTGGTCCTTACCAGTTAGTAGTATTCCACTTCTTGATCGGTGTATTCTGCTACCTCGGTCGTGAGTGGGAACTTTCCTACCGCTTAGGTATGCGTCCTTGGATCTGCCTAGCTTTCTCTGCTCCTGTAGCAGCAGCTACCGCAGTATTCTTGATCTACCCCATCGGTCAAGGTTCATTCTCTGATGGTATGCCTTTAGGTATCTCCGGTACATTCAACTTCATGATCGTGTTCCAAGCAGAACACAATATCTTGATGCACCCCTTCCACATGTTGGGTGTAGCTGGTGTATTCGGCGGTTCCTTGTTCTCTGCAATGCACGGTTCTTTGGTAACATCTTCCTTGGTTAAAGAAACAACCGAGAACGAATCACAAAACTACGGTTATAAATTCGGTCAAGAAGAAGAAACCTACAACATCGTTGCAGCACACGGTTACTTCGGTCGCTTGATTTTCCAATACGCTTCTTTCAACAACAGCCGTTCCTTACACTTCTTCTTGGCTGCATGGCCAGTAGTTGGTATCTGGTTCACAGCTTTGGGCGTAAGCACCATGGCGTTCAACTTGAACGGTTTCAACTTCAACCAATCCATCATTGACTCTCAAGGTCGTGTAATCGGTACTTGGGCTGATGTAATCAACCGCGCTAACTTAGGTATGGAAGTAATGCACGAGCGCAACGCTCACAACTTCCCCTTAGACTTGGCTGCTGGTGAAGTTGCTCCTGTTGCTTTGAGCGCTCCTGCAATCAACGGTTAATAATTAGAGCTTTTTAATAAGCTTAATTAACAAGAAACGCCCTCCAGAAATGGGGGGTGTTTTTGTTTGATCAAGAAAAAAGTGCTACTGTACACCAACTGCTCTGCCTTCGGAACTAAAAATAATGGGACTCTCAGGCGTTTTTGGTTCCCAACCCACATCAAAACCCGCTTTCCAGGCAATTTCTCTAACTTGACGAAAAGTAGCAAAACTATCGGGTCTGACCAAAAATGCTAAATAATCTTTCTGAGGTGCAAATTGAGATAAAGTTCTCCGATATTCAGAATTAACTTGAGTTAGTTCTTTACCTGATTCTCCACTATTAACTGACTTAGGGTTATATTGCCACGCACCAGAATCTAAATCAACTAATTCAACTTCATAGTTTTTTGTTTCTACTAGCAACTCCTTTAACTGTTGTAATTTATGTTCCATACAACTTTGATAATTTCTTAATTCATCAAGATAACTGTCAATAAATCCCGAAATATAACTAGGTCTAACACAAGTAGGTAAATTACCAAGAAATTCTTTAATTTGTTGATCAGCCGATTCAGTATCTAAGTAAATAACTCGATTATCAGTAATTTCAAAAAAGTTTGGTTTTTTATTAGTTTCCTTTGCCAGTGGAGTCCTGACTATTGTACTCGATTGCACAGCTACTAAAGTAATAAACAGACTCATAAACATTAATACCCCAACAGTATTAGTTAAAATATCCAAGAAGGAATCTAGATTTTGTTGGGGGCGCTGAGATGCAAAATAACGTTTTCTTTTCATATTTATACCAATATTATTTTTAAATGTTTCCTTGGATTTTGAGTTGCCATCCTTCGTCAATAGGTTCATAACCAATATCAATTCCTTCAGACTCAATTAATGCTCTGATTGTTTTAAATACTTCAATACCATCAGGGCGAATTGCGACGATTAGATATTGTTTATCTCGATTAGTTTTGACCTCTGTTAATAAAGTTTGTAATGGAGAATAGGAACTGTTAACTCGAGTTATAGCTACAAATTCTTGGTTAGGATAGAGAACAATCCCATCACTACGGCATTCAATATAACGGGGTTGTTTACTCTGATTTTGTCCATTCTCTGTTTTAGCAACAATAGTAATTTGTCTTTGATTGCTAAATGTTTGAGCAGTCAGAACCATCAGTAATAAAATAAGTACACCTATGGTACAAAATAAAATTGAAAGAAAAGGGAATAATTCAACTTCCGTAACAGCACCATTGCTAATTCTTCTTGGCATAAATTTATGAACGCTTTTCTTCAGATTCAACTAATGTAATCCGTCGCGGTTTATTCAGTTGTTCTAATGCTGGTCTTAATAATGCAAGATTTGCACCCACTTCTCCTAATACCTGTTCTAATTGTGCTGTTTTTTCTAATGTGTGTAAACCCTGTTCTAAACTATCCTGAAATTCGACAATCCTCGCTACCTGAGCAGCACAATTCTCTAAGGCTGCAATCCGACTATCTAAAGCCATTGCTGCTTTCTGGAGTCCTTGAGAAATTTGTTCTGTGTGCGCTGTGAAATTATGATTAACGTTTTGGTAATTATCTTGAATTGCCTGACTAATTTGTTGAATCTCTTGGATAATTTCTTGACTGGATTTTTCTTGCTGGGCTAATGTATTAACAAAAATTTCCCTATCTTTAACAGCCATTTGATTGATATAACTCATGTGCTGTATCAATTTATTGGTCGTTCCTTGGATTTTTTCTACCTCAGTTAAAAACCCCTGAGTTAAAGCTTCTGCGGCCTGTTTAGCATATTCTTGGGCAGGTTGAATTAATACTTCTGGTGTTGGAAGATGTTTCTTAAATGCCTGGGATATAGCATCATTAACTAGGGCTTTATTGAAGTTCTCGGTTTCTTTGAGACGAGGTAATATTTTGTCATTGATATAAATATCAATTGCCAGTAGTAGCCGTGATTCTTGTCTTTCTACTAATACCAAAGGAATCATCACTAATACGCTAACAAATAACGCTAGAAGTGTTGTATCAAATGCTACTGCTAATCCACTGGTAACAGTTCCAATGCCCTGCTTAATTTGTTCAATATCACTGGATTGCTGTAAGAATCCACTAAAACCATTGACCGCACCACTAATACCAACAACTGTACCGATAAATCCCAAGAGGGGAATTGCCCAGACTAAAATACGAGCTACGGAATAGGAGGTTTCTGCGGTGCTGCTGTAAAATGCCGAGTCTTCCATTGCACATTCAGTAGCCGTTTGGCGATTTCCTGAGACTATATATGCTGCAATCACCCGACTACAACGACGAGCTAATAAGCTTTTTTCCTTAATTAAAGACTGTCGAATTTGTTCTAATTGCAGAGATCTAAAATTTTCAAATGAAATAGTGTCAGGAATTAAATCCTTGTTAAATGCCCTTAATTCACTCTGAATTTTGATCACCTTGAGAATAGTAATAGTTACTACCATACCGCCAAAAAATATGGCGAGAATTTGGGTAAATCCCCGTTCATATAACAGAGTACCTAAAAATGTATTTTTAATGGGGAATACCGCAGCATAGATGCCAAAGGTAACTATTAATCCTATGCTTAAAATAAGCCAAAGTTTGATATCTAATTCTCGGCGGTCTGATTTACCAGGTAAGTTAAGATATTTTGCCGTCATAATTTTTAGATATTTGTTGATTCTCAGTTTTGTGTGTTTTAGTGTCTGGGGCTATCACTCGCTAATTAAACATCAAGAAATAGTTAATTTGCATTTTCCAGATAGTTTAATCCCCACTGATACAAAGAACGCATCAATAAGTTATTCAAATTCGGAGGAGTGCTGATTTCTTTGAGTACATCAATCATCAAGTTTTTAATGTTTTCTGAAGTTGTTGGTATATATACACCTGAAAAGTTATTATTAGCCCAGATATTACCAATTTTTGTTGAAGTTATAGATTCCCCCTTATGAATAATTTCGTTGCGCTTTATTCTAATAGCCTTTAACAATTTTGACCATTTATTATCTTGGTGAATTTTTTTGTATAAACACCAACCTTGCATTAATTCTGCTAGACTTGGTTCATCTTTATTACTTACTATCCAACCTTTAGCAGTCCAATTTTGGGCTGTTGATTGAATATATAATAACCGTTCTAAAATTTGCACAAACTGAATAAATGCAGTAGTGTAATTTTCTCGTTTTAGAGAAAGTTCTAAGATGATTGTTGATTCCCAAAGTTTGCTAAGATCATCAGCTTGCATTTTTTGGAGTTTGGTTTTCCAATTTTCAATTTGTGCAGAATCAACTACATTAGTAACATCATCATTATTTAACCATTTTTCCAATTTGCGGTAAAAATCATGATTAGATTCCCAATTATTATATTTTGCTAAAAAACCAGCTAATTTATATAATACTGAATGACGACTTTCATGAACTTTTAGCCAAATTTGGGCTTCTGAAAAATCACCTCTTTCCCAAGCTGATTTAATCTTTACCTTTTCTAACGCCCAGAAATATTCACTCATAGTAATAGCTTGAAAACTCTGGGAGTGATTAGCAGTAACTAAACCATTTTCTAAAGTAGTAAAAAATTCCTTTGGTTCATCGGGACTAGCATTAAATACTTGATATTGACGTACTAAAGCGGCTGCACAAATTTCTACATTAGAAGCAATTACAGGGGTACATCCTTTAGTTTGAATCCAGAGAATAAATTCTTGATTTTTGTTAGCATTGATAGCTTCTTTTAAAACCAGTTGTTCTAATTCTTCTCGAATTTCATCACTATTACCAGCGTTAATTTTTGGGGCGTGAACATCAACTCTGACATCAGGAAATAAACTTTTAATTTTTCCCTTCATTAATTCTGCTAACCATAAAGTATCTAATCGGCGAAAATTCCAGGTAATACTTTCCGGTTGGTCTGTTCCCCATAGGATAATATGTTTTAAACCTTGTTTTACTCCTCCTTCAATGACAGTTTTATCTAACAATAATTCGACATTACTAAAATCACCGCCTAACCATTCTTGACAGTAATCATAATATCTTTTACCTAAATCTCGACCACTCCAAGGATAGGTTTTACCAT
Organism: Cuspidothrix issatschenkoi CHARLIE-1; assembly: GCF_002934005.1. GTDB lineage: Bacteria > Cyanobacteriota > Cyanobacteriia > Cyanobacteriales > Nostocaceae > Cuspidothrix > Cuspidothrix issatschenkoi. The sequence goes on from NZ_PGEM01000095.1 coordinate 14,753, forward strand.
CTTCATCTTGATGTTTATCCCGTTCTATTCCTAGTTCTTGATAGAGTTCGTTGATATGTGGAGGATAACTAATATTACCATCTGCACCAAAGGAACGGATAACACCATCTTTACACCGCCATCCTATTTGTCTAGTTCCTACAGTGATGATGAGGGTGCTAACTTGATTTGTTGTTTTCATAGAATAAATGTTTATTATTAATTAATTTTGATTTCTTGGGTTTTGAGAGTGGCTATAACTTCAGTATGCATTTGAGCAAATAAACTAGCTTTATATAGGGTATTAAATGATTTTCCAGTGACTAAATTAATGCAATTTAAAATCCTTTTTTGCCATTGTTGTGAGTTGATTACATCCTCACCCCAAGCGATAAAAACATCTTGTTCTGCTAAACCACCTAAGCGATGAGAAAAATTATTTCTGGTGTTTCTTGCAGATTCCCAAAATGCTTGAAAATCAATATTATTTGTAGTTTGAGGAATAGCAATATTTAATAAGTCTTCCAATAACCATCCTTGTAAATTTACTTCTGTTCTGCGGTCTGGTCTGTAAAAATGTCTTTTTAAAGATGAATATTTTTGCAAAATAGAATCTTTAATTAATGGATATTGATTTTTTCTTTCTTCAATATGATTAGGAAAAGAATCAGCAGCCCACCAATATAATAGACCTTCAATAGCTCGATAACTGTGTAACATTGCTTCTGTAGTATTCATCTGTTTCAGACGAATTACACCTAAATAAGCTTGTTCATAAGCCATCCATAATCTGCCTTCTACACTAGATATTTGTGTATAATTTCTAGCAAGAGATAAGAATCCTTCAAATTGTCCTTGATTCCATAATTTACCAGCTTTTAATAAATCAGGTATTGTTCCAAAATTAGCAGATGGTTGTTGAAAATAAGGTTCTAGTAAATCATAAGCTTCTGTATAGTCATAGCTTTCTAATAATTTTAAAGCCTGTTTTTGGGTTCTATCCCAAAGATAGTTAGTACCTAAAAATGGACCACTATAATCTGATGGGATACCATTACGATTTGCGCGTGTATTTTCCTTAAATTCAAAGAACTGAATGCGATCGCCATAAAAACTAAGCCCTGAAATCCTTGCTGCTTCAGAAGTTTGACCTACCCCTCCTTTCAAACATACCCAAACAGACTGATTTTTATTAACAGTGATTGTATTTTTCCAAATTTTTCGCCACCAATTGAACATATCTTCAAAAATTGAGGGATTAGTACCATCTTGACCTAGTAAAATAATATGAACATTATTATTATGAAGATGACTAAATTTGTGCATCAGCCATTGTTTAATTAGTTCGGCTGAATATAATGTATCTTTTTCTCTTTGTGTGACATTTTTTTCCTGATCAGTAGCTATCAAATAAACTTTTTTAATGTTTGATACTTGTTCAATAAACATCTTACCAATAATTGGCGGTTGGATGCGATCTACATATTTTTCAATATTATCTAATAGGTATTTAGTTAAATGACGAAAATTTGTATTATCCTTTAAACCCAAATCAGAAATTACTTCTAATTGTTCAGCAATAATTTCTCCATTTTGGACTCTATCATTACCAATATTGAACCATGCACCAGAGGCAATTTGGAACATTAAATCTCTAGTGCCAATTGTGGCGATTAAAACTGATTTCATATTTAATCAATTTGTATTTAGTAGGATTTTATTAGAGTATTAAATTTCTGCTGGAGGTTGTACACCAAATAAATGTACATTACCATTCATGTTTCCTAAATCACGGAGAAAGCGCGATCGCACATGAGTGGCATTTGGTGTTTGTCCACCCATAAATAAACAAACAATTTCTTGACAGTCGGTTTTTTCCTTTTGGTTGGGAATATTTATCCGTTTAATACTTGCCCAAGAACAATGTCCATTTCCTCCACCCGCTGCATTACCACCTAAATCTGGATTACGCTTATAATTTCGTGGGTGATTCTGATGATAAATTAAATACATTCCATCTCCACGAGTTGCTTCAGCATCATCTCTCTGATTCCATTTAATCGAAGATGTTTCTATAGGGTTGACATCAGGACCAGGAACTACATAAATTGCACAGGTGGTAGGTGAAAAAACTTCTGCTTTGATATTACGGTTATTTGTTGATACTCTATCCTGCCAATGATTTCTTGCTTCTGTAACCCAATCACTATAAGTTTTTGTCCAAGTTGTTGTATCAAGAGGTAAACCGAAGTTTTTAGATTTCAGTTCACCACTGTTTTGATCTTTTAATTTATGAGTCAATATTAACTGTGTTCCTCTAGAAGCTGCTCGACCAGTATTCATGTTAAATATATGTAATGGTCTACGCCAACCCCGACCAACACCGCCAACCATGACTGCAAAACGAATTATTGGCAAAATGATTTTATTGAGGATATCTTTTGGTGCGCTAATTTGTAATTTACCTTTCCATAGATAAAAAAATGGTTGATTCTCAGACCTTTCTCCCCATGTTTTACCTTGAATCATTTGCAGACGTACACAACCTTTGCGACTCTTCCCATCTCCTGCATCTATCTCTCCCATCAGTTCAGCAACAGTCAATTTAGCGAGATTTTCCGGCATTACTCCCAAGAAAAACCGCATTAACCAAGAGCGCAGCCAACCCCGCCAATGTGAAGGACGTAATTCCATTGTTTGAGTATGTGGACCTGCGCTACCTTGACTATAAAGGCTAAATTCAAATTGTTTGACAGCATGGCCAGGATCAAGGGTAGGAGTTTGTGAAGAACTGGAAGTTTTTAAACCGCCATATCCAGAAGCAGTACGACTACCAACACCATATAAACCTAGTGCCTGTTGCACCCATTCCCAAACCTCGTTTACTTCCTCTTCTGTAGCTTTTCCTGGTATTCCTCTCATTGCAACTATCACAGCAATTCTATCTTTACCATTACCTAAAGTATAAAGAGATAATGGTGTACATTGTCCCTGATGATATACCTGAAATTCTTGTTGAGGATTAACAATATCTAAACTTAATTTAGTTGCCGTTTCTGGCCAAGCATCAAGAAATTCAATTTTCCCAGCAGTAATTTTATCATTGTCTTGATGCCCTAAAAGCTGGTACATTCTTGGTTTAATTTCTGGTCTTTGTTTTGCCCATGCTCTTACTAAACCTCGGATACAAGAACCTGGAATATAACCATGTAAAGGTAAATTTTTCAATGTTTCCCAATTTTGACTAACATTCCGTTTATCTTCTGGTCGTCCTTGATTTGGCCTCCACGCACCACAGGGTTCACCAGCAGAAACTATAGTTTCTACATCTGGATGGGGAAATGAACCAACTTTAGCACGCCATTGAATCGTAAAAGTGTCTTTTTTAAATAAGCCAGATTGCGATCGCTTTTGATGTTGCTTTTCCAGTAAATTAATTAATTCAATACCTGTATACATTAATCCTCCTGATAGGCTCTTGCCCAAAAATTCCAATGGTTAGCTAATAACAAAGATTTCCGCCAAGTCAACATATATTCTTGAGGCCGGTTTCTAGTCATCTCTACTATTTGTGTCATTAATTCTTCTTTATTAGGTAGTTGATTTTTATCTACCGCTACCATCTGACCTAGTAATGATTCCCACACTGGTACAGTACGTTTTCGCACCTCATTATTATCCTGAGCATTTGCTTGATTCAGATATCCAACCGCAGACAGTAGACCAAAAACTCTTAAATGTTGAGACAATCTTAAAACAGCAGTTAAATCATTTTTATCTAACTTCTGTTTGTTGTATATTTTCAAATACTTTTGAATATGTTCGTGAGCAGATAAACTCATTTGTTCTGGTAAAACTAGAGAGGAGTTATTATCGCTCCTAACAGTTTCGACCTTCACATTTTCAGAAAGACTTGGAGGTTTTGCTGTAATACTTGATTCCGGTTTTGGAGGATTAGATTTAGGTGGATACTTCTTATTTTTAGACATAATTTTATATTCCTTTAGGCTGTAACCGTGTCTTTAATGGGTGCTGTAAGATTATTTGTCCAACCTTGAACCCAACCCCGTCCTACATTGGCTTGTCCACCTACTTGAAATAACTCTTGCAAAATACTAATTAGTAAGTTGTGTTGTTTTTCTGTTATGGGATTATCTTTGAGTAAACTATAACCCCAAGGATAATAAAAAATAGTGTCCCTGGGAATACAAATATCTGTCCAAAAAATCTCAGCAGAACCTTCTGGATTTACCCCTTCTTTATGATCCTGAATTTTGTTACGAACTTGTGTCCAGAGGGAATGTTCCATTAATACTTGAAAATCAGCATCAGGTAAAACAATTAAATTACTGTCCCAAGTAGGTTTAACAGCATTCTTTAATGAATCTGGCCATCCTGTTAAAGAAATAGCTTGTTTTTGCTCATCTGATAACAATGCAACTTGGATTTGAGCATCAGCGACAGAATAAACTCCTGCACGATTACCCACAGCATGATTAGGAAATATTGCCGCTTTTTGACGTGAAATTAGGGCATGATCACGAATTAATGAGTGACAGCTAACCCAAATAAAAACATCTCTATTATTAACTGACATGGTTCGCATAGGAATCCATAGCAATCTTGCATCTCCAAACCAAACTTGATGAACTCCCATTTGACCTTGTTTATCTAATTCTTTGCCAAATAGAGTTTCTGCTGCTATTTCATCTAATATTTTTACTTCATCTCTCAGGCTACCACGTAAAGAAGATCCGGGTACATAAGGGAAATTTGTATGTACTTCACGGGCAATTTCTAAGATGTTACCTAAGTCTCCTTCACCCCCACAATGAATAGGTGCAAGACTGTACATATAACCAACTCTAAAATCAACCATTTTCTTTTTCTCCTATTTTTTTATATTTAATCCACAACATTTCCGAATAACCCAATTGTCGCCAATTGTTTACACGGGATTCTTGATTATCCTGAAACAATCCTTGAGGTTTATTCAAGTAGTACAATGTCCCTGGTGGTGCTGCAAAAACCTGGGGTGCAGGAATGCTTTTTGTAATGCTTTTTGTATTGTCTTGTTTCTCCCTAATTCTACAACTAATTGGTACTGCTTTATCTGTGGACATACTCACAAAAATACCGTCTTTGAGTTTCCATTCCCAGGGATAAGGACGACATAAATTAACTCTTTGTTCAGGATTATATTTATGTGGTCTTTCAAAAACTCCAGGAGTAACTAAATAAGCTATTGATTTGGTATCATCTTTAGTATCAGCTTGTTTAGTATTAGCTTGAAAATTACCATCTGAAATAGTTTTTAATTCTTGCCATTGTTCCCCCAATTCTGGACAAGATTCTACTATGACTCTGTGTCCTTCTCCTCCTAATCTGATTGTTGCAGGTGTTGTAATTTCGTGATTAATGCCTATGGCAAAACTCCAATTTTGATGTAAACGAATGGCCTTTTCTACAAAGTAACCATCAGCATCTTTAACTTGTTTTGTTCCGGGTTCAATGCTATTATGAGAACGGGTTTCTTCGTCCCAAGGTTTATCTTCGTGAGTACCATCAACTACTCTCCAACAATGTTTATCAATTTCCCCGGTTTCTAAATATTCCTTAACCACACAGAATGGTAAATATTGTCTGAATTTTGTTTCTACTCCACTGCATTTAACAAAATCATCTTTATCATCTTCATCATCATCTTTTTTATTATGAGCTTTAACTAATGGACAAGGTTGAGTTTTATCCCATAAAGCATTGTTGATATAAGATTCTGTTTCCCAAGTTAAAGGGACAAGGGGTACAGATTTGGCAAAACCTAAAGGACGGGGAAGATATAGGGTATTTTCTGTGTTTTGATAACACAGAAATGGACCAACTATATTAAATATTTCTTTTCCTAATAAACCCCGTAATGCACCAGCTATAGTATGACCATTAGGAGGAAATATACTACCAGCCCATGCCCTTTCCTGTGGTGAAAATGGTTTAGCATCCCTTAACATTAATATGTCTAATGGTGTGAGTTTGTACCAATACATTAATTCTCACCTCCTACTTTTATATCACGGTTACGTTTCACAAATGCCGCTAGTTTTAACCAACTTTGAATTTCATTATCTAGTTGTTTGGTTTCGTTAGTAATAAACAATGCTTTTAAAAAGTTCGCTAACTGTTTTTGAAACTTTGTTTTCGCATCTTCATCATTTTGGAATTGATCTCGGCGATCGCAAAATGCCTTTGTCCAAGGTACAATAGCTTCTGAACTCGGTGCAGGGTGTTGACTCCACAAACTCGCAGCTTGTTCAAATATGGAACTTGGTAATTCATTTGTGATTAATTGCTGCCATTCAGAAAAAACATCGAATTTAGCAGTGGATTTTAAGGTATTTCCGTTTCCGTAGAGTACCCGCACTTGTACAGCGTCTTTTTTATTAAAACAGGCTTTTTCTCCATGTTTTTCAGTTGGTAAAAGGCAACTATGATGATATTCGTGTTTTTTCGCTGCGTCTTCCGCTTCCCAGAGGCTTTCTAAAGCTATTGCTAAGGGTACAGAATGATGGGCAATAACAACACCAAAACTAATTGTAGCCGTGCTACCCATTGTAAATAATGGACGGTCAACTAATTGATCACTTTTGCCTTTAAATTTCCAATAATCACCGTCATTACTAAACTCTTCGCGGGGATCTTTTGCACCTTTAAAACATTGACGGATATCCCACAACCATTTATCCCATTCCCACAGATTCGTATAGGCTAAAACATCATCACCTCCACCGTAAATCAATCTACCTGCATAGCGTTTCTGTGTCAAATAGGGAACTAATTGATTAGAAAAATCTAATAACGCGCGACTTAATGCACTGTGGGTACTAGGTCCCATGCGTTTTTGGATTTCTAAGAATTGGGGAAAACTCTCTAAATTAACTGATAATTCTGATGGTATATAATCACCATAATTTTTGAGTTTTATTCCTTTTAACCATTCACTCATACTATCACCATCACCGGCGGCTAATACATACCAATCTGATGGATTATTATTAGGATAGTATTCGGTAATAATATTGTTGATGTCTTGGCGATATTCTGCTTTAAGTTGATCACTATTGGGTAAATCTTCTAATATCCAACCTGCATTAAGTAAGCGGGGATGGTATTTTTTAGGCTTCGTTTTTTCATCCATCCAAGGAATACCCCATTTATCTCTCATTTCTGCGAGTGTAATCTCGATATCAGGGTATTTATCAACTATTGCTTGACAAGCTTTTTCAAAGTTCAGTTTATGTCGGGTATCTCCAGCATTAACTTTTAAATATCCAGCTACACCAGAAGTTAAATCTGGATATGTAATGTCCTCTTCTTTTATTCCTAATAATTTTGGCAGGATTTTGTGTAAACCCCGTTTTATTACTTCCGTAGCGTTTAGCTGTTCTGTACCATCAAAAAAACCTGCATCATGTTTTCCCCATAATTTCTTGGTATCACCTTCTGTCATCCAGTCTTTTTTATCTTTATCTTGATTACCAGGATTGACAACTGGACCAATACCAGAAATTGTGGAACGGGGTCCAAAGGCTGTGGGAAGTTCCCAGTTTCTAGCGTTTTTAACTGCTGCTAAACTAGCGCGGGTAGCATCAAAAATATAACCCCACCATGAACCAACGTTAACGCTAAATTTTCTATGTTGTTCTTCTAACCGTTTATGATAAGCTTCCCGTAAAAATTTTAGTTCTTGTGATTGAAATAACTTTTGCTTTTCACTGACATTATAGGCTTGATTTTGTTGATTTAGCCAAGTTTGTAATTGATCATCAACGTTTTCAGGAATAGCAGCAGTTTTGAATTGTTTACCTTTACCTATGGGCAATGCTGTCCAGTAAACTTGCCATTGGGATTTTAACCAACCTTGCCAACTATTATGATCTGGTTTTAATTGTCTCATCCAATGACGTTCATTTTGCAATTCATTTAATACTAAATCCCCAATTATTAACCATTCTTCTAACAGCGTTTGTTGTGCTGTTTGCATGGCAGCGTGAACTTTATCTTTAGGTAAAACTAAGGATATAACATTAGGAAATCCGGCGGTTAATAAAGATTTTGGTAATGGTGGTTTTACCCATTTGGAAAAATCAAAATCAATCTTTTCCTCTTCTTTTAACCTTTCAATTTCTTGTAATAACCAATGATCTATTAATGGTTGTTGATATAAACTAGGATAAAGTAAAGTATCTGGTCCATATTGGTTGGCGAGTTTCCAACAAACTTTGGCTGATAGATAATGTAATAACCAAGAACCCGCCCAAAAATCTCGCATTTTGCGACTAGATTTAATTAATTCCTGTACAGGACTAAAACTAAATACCGCTAAATAGGGATGAGATAATTCATCATTTCCTTGCCAACGTTGTATTTGGTCTGCTGTTAAATCATATCCTGCTAATGCACCGGCTAAAGCTGATGTCATACTCAAATGACTCCAAATAGAAGCATCGGGTAAACGAGTTTCTGCCGGCATTAACATTAATGAATTATCTTTAAATAAATCACAGGTTGCTTGGGGTAAACAACGCCATAACCACCAAAATAAATGTTTGATGTTTTTAATATCGGTTCTTAAATGATTGTCTATTTCTGCTAATAGTTCTTCTTCTTTTTTTTGTAAATATTCTTGTCGTTTTGATTCTATAAGTTCTGTATGAAGTTTGATTTTAAATTCCTGTTTTGCACCAGATAATAAATGGGTGATTTCTAATCCCCTTTCTGGGTTTTTACCTGGGGCATAATTGATACTGGCTGTGACGCTACCCAGGGCTGACCTGTCACTGGCTGAGGCTATATAATCCGCTAAGAGGATATTTTTTAATACTTTACCACCTGATTGATCTGGGGTTTTACCTGTCTCAACCCAAGCTTTCATTACTTCTAGTTGTTGATAGAAGCTATTTTTACCCCGTCCGCTATTATTATGTAATGCTTTTAGTATGGGGTCATGTAGTAGCCCCCAAATCTTAGCTCGCCAATATTCTGCCGTCATCGGTGATTCCCCTGTGTAGCCGATATTTATATTGTAATGACGGGATTTAGTATTTGTCTATTGATTGACAATATTTAATTTTCAATATAAATCACCTTGAAATCCTTTGTGTATCAGGCTTTGAGGTGTTTATTTAGTTTTATCAAGAATATTGTTTATTTTTTGACATTAATTGCAAATTATGTATTTTTATGCCGCTTTGTTGATACTCGGATGTTATTAGGTAGAGGTTCACAGTGCTAAACCCCTACGGTAATTGGTTATGTAGTTAATATCCCCAGCGAGTGGGAACCCAACGTAACACAGGCATCTTGCCTGTAAATCCTAAGTTTCCATTCAATTAATATGACATTTGCGATCATTAATGAAGATCCCGGACTTCTTAGAGAAGTCCGGGATCTGTGGTTTTCATTCAATACGTTTCCATTCAATTAATATCCCCAGCGAGTGGGGACACTATACTAACAGAGACATCTTGCCCACCGAGGGGAGAGGCAACCCCTTTTTCTCAGAATCCCTATAGAGTCCATAATAAGACTTAGAGACACAAGAATAGACTTATGATGACACTTAAAGTCTTTCATGAGACTAGAATCGACGCACACCGGAAGTGCAATTGCTGTCAGGGATGACTTGGGAGGGAACCCGGGTAAAGGTGGTACAAACTGCGGGATTCGGACCAAATGCTCTTTGGAAGGTGTAGGCGGCACAGGGACGGGATTCTGTTCCCGATGACGTAAATCGAGCGGGATCACTACAAGCCAGTTGGCATCCACTTTCATTAAAGGGTACCTCGGACGGCCAATATGGGTAGCGGTAGGGATCGCCACCCATATTATTAAGGATGGCATCTGCCGCACCATCAAAACGCCCCGGAATGGAATCATAGCCCCTTGAAGTTTGGGCGGGGGATACGGGGTCTGTCGAACCAATAACCCCTGAAACACAGCATGGGTTCGGTGTTTCCGGAGGAGCTGGGGTTTTAAGGTAACATACGGGTTGGGGACCCTGGTAACCCGCCCTTACGAAGGTATAAGCCCGACAGCGACCCCGATCACTTAAACAAGCCAATGCACAATCACGGGGAGTCGTGGCGGGGGAGATGACACGATAGTCACTGCCATAGCGGTCTACCCCGTCAACCTGACTAATTGGAGGTAATCGATAGGATGGGTCTAATAAAATATTCGGGTCAATCCTATCCGGAATCAATGGATTAATCTGGCTAATGGGAAGGGACTTCTTTTCAAGTAACCCAGTTGTGCGGCTTCCCCCGCCTTCGGCTTGGGATGGTTGTGCCAGTGAGGGGACTAGCATTAAACCCACCATTAATAATGGGGCGATCGCGATTCGTACCATTTTATACCTCATAAAAATACATCTAAGCTACCACTGACCCCAACGGTTCGTCCATAGTTTCCGCCCAATGATTTTTTTGAAAACAAGAAGACCTCTAAAACTGAACCGCCCTGAATAGTCTTATTTAAGATTATTGGACTCGTCGAACGAAGCTTTAAGTAATTTTCCCAAGTGTTTCCATTCAATTAAGTACCTGAGCAAAATTAATTTAACATTTTTGGAAAAAAGAAAAATCTCTGTATTCCTTAT
>NZ_PGEM01000096.1 GCF_002934005.1 Cuspidothrix issatschenkoi CHARLIE-1
CCTACTTATTGAGCCGATACTTTATTTTTATTTTGCTGTGATGAAATATTGGTTTTATTATAAGCCTTTTCTACCGCTTCTAAATCAGCAATATACCAGCTTTCAAGTTCACGACAAGCAATACGCACAATAGATTGAAATTTATTTGCATCTTTACATTTTTGTTGCAGATTTGTTTTAATAACTTGACAGTCACCAGAATCTTGATCACGCAAAATAATGAATTTTGCATGAGGATTATTATACCCTTGAAGTTTTCTGGTTATTTGCTTTTCTAAGTCTTGTTTACCCTCAAAAATAATATATCTAACATTTATATTTATTTCTAATATTATCTTAGGTAAAATACCTTCAATCATTGCTTTTGCAGATGGTTCTTCTAGTAAGAAAACAATCTCTATCATAGCGGGTCTGCTCCCTCAAAAAAACCCTGTCTCCATAAATAACCGAGTTTATCACCTTCATTCATGTATGTTGTGACTTGTTCATCATCACTCGCTCGTTTAACTACTGTATAACCTCTTTCTTTTTGTAGCCAGAATACTTCTTCTAGTTCACAACCATTTAAAAAATCAGGGGAATGAGTAGATACAAAAACTTGACCGCCTTTACGTGCATATTCTCTAAATTCTTCTGCAAGTTCATAAAGAAGTTTAGGATAAAGTTGATTTTCTGGTTCTTCCACACATAGCAAAGGATGAGGTTTGGGGTCATACAAAAGCACTAAATAAGCAAACATTTTGATAGTTCCATCAGAAACATATCGTGCTAAAAAAGGATCATGAAAATCACCATCCTTAAACCGCAGCAATACCCGCCCTTCTTCAGTAATTTTTGAATCAACTGCGCTAATACCTGGAACTCTCTGTTTTAGTTTTTCAATAATTTTCTGGAAAATATCAGGGTGTCTTTTATAAAGAAATTCCGTCACCATTGCTAAGTTTTCACCCTCTTTGGAAAGATGTTCTGCATAACTAGATTCCCTTTCTGGTCGCGCTTGTTGGATATGAAAATCAGAAATATGCCAATTTTCAAGTAAATCACCAATTGCTTTACTCGCAGGAAATTTTTCAAATTGTGCTAAACCTTTTAAAGCTAGAATATCTGGAGATTTTAACTCGTGGTCTTCTCGTTTTAATTCTTTTTCATCTATAACTTGATCAGGTTCATTAATAACAGCTTGTCCTTTACCTTTAGAAAAATCAATAAACCGCCAAGGCTGACCTTTACTCCCTCTGCGGTATTGAAGAATCTCTTTTTCTATGATAGGACGACCATCTTCTTCGTTAATTGTTAAAGAATAGGTAACTAATGGAGATTTTTCACCTTGAGGAATACGAAATTTTAATTCAATTTCTATTGGTCCGGTTGAATTGCGGCTTCTTACTTCCTGGAATCCTCGACCTCCTCCTAATTTCGTGAGAGCAACATGAACGTTATCAGTTAAAGCATCTTTTAAAAAACTGAATACATTAAATATCGTGGTTTTACCAGTACCATTTGCACCGACAAAAACACACATTTTAGGAATTTTTTTAATTTCTACGTCTTTAAAAGCTTTAAAGTTTTTTAGATGGATACTTTCTATTTTCATAATTCACCATTAAAGGATTTTTTGAATAGCAGTTTTTTTCAATAGATAGCATTATTTATTCCCTATCGTCAAAATTCACATCTTGATAAATGTCAACTAAACTAATTTCAAAATCAAGATATTGCAACTTAATAATATCATTTTCAGATTTATATTCTCGAAAAGTCCATTCTCCCTCATTAGTTTTGCTATAGTGCATAACTTGATATTGATTTTGTGGCACTAAAACATATTCTTTAAATTGGGTAATAGAACGATAAAAAGTAAATTTATCACCTTGATCATAATTTTTTGTATATTTAGATAACACGTCAACAATTAACAAAGGGTTTGTCACAGTAGTATTTTTATTGTTTGTATAAATAGCCTTACCATCAGTCACCATGACATCAGGATAAGTATATTGTCTAAATTCAGGAATCCATAAACGCATATCTCCCATAAAAACTTCATATTTTGTGCGTCTGAGTGCATATAGCAAAATTGCCGCAATAACTAATGTAATTTTATTATGATTACCAGTTCCCCCAGTTATAGGAACAATTTCTCCATTCCGATATTCGCTTTTATAAAGTGCTTTTTCTTCTAATTCTAAATATTCTTCAGGGGTGTAAATATGTTTGCGGGTTTGTACTTCCATATTGTTTTCCTTAATTCGGTTAATTGCAGAGGATGAAGGACAAAGCCTAAAAACTTCATCCTTCACCCCTATATTAATTACGCTTCATCTAAAGCTGCAATACCAGGTAAAACCTTACCTTCCAACAACTCCAAACTCGCACCACCACCGGTAGAAATATGGCTCATTTGATCAGCCAAACCTACCTTTTCCACAGCCGCTACAGAGTCACCACCACCGATAATAGTAGTTGTGCCGGTTTTACTAATTTCTGCTAAAGTATGAGCGATCGCTTCCGTACCCACAGCAAATTTATCAAACTCAAACACACCCATAGGACCATTCCAGATTACAGTTTTACAGTCAGCCAAAGCCGCTTGGAAAACCTTCACAGAGTCAGGTCCAATATCCAAACCCATACCATCATCAGGGATATTTTCAATGGCAACAGTAGTTGCATTCGCATCGGGAGCAAACTTATCTGCGGAAACGATATCAGTAGGCAACAAGAAAGTAACACCCTTTTCCTTAGCCTTAGCTTCCAAAGACTTGGCTAATTCCAGCTTATCTTCTTCTACCAAAGACTTACCTACCTTCAAACCACGGGCTTTGTAGAAGGTGAAAATCATCCCACCACCGATGATCAACTTATCGCACTTTTCTAATAAGGTTTCAATCACACCAATTTTGCTAGAAACCTTAGAACCGCCGATAATAGCAGCCAAAGGACGTTGAGGTACTTCAATTGCACTTTGTAAATATTGCAGTTCCTTCTCAACCAAATAACCAGCTACGGAAGGGCTTAAAAACTTAGTTACACCCTCAGTAGAAGCGTGAGCGCGGTGTGCAGTACCGAACGCATCATTTACATAAAAATCAGCGTTTGCTGCCAATTTCTGAGCAAATTCAGGATCGTTCTTTTCTTCTTCTTTGTAGAAACGGACATTTTCCAATAACAGCACTTGGCCATTTGCCAAACCGGCTACTTTAGCAGCAACATCATCACCAATACAGTCATCAGTCTTAACAACTTCTTGTCCTAATAATTCGGAAAGACGTTTAGCGACGGGGGTTAGACGTAATTTTTCATCCACACCCTTGGGACGACCGAAATGACTTGCTAAAATAACTTTAGAACCCTTTTTGGTCAAATCTTGGATAGTTGGCAGCGCCGCCCGAATCCGGGTATCATCGGTAATGTTGCCTTGATCATCCACAGGCACGTTAAAATCAACCCGCACCAAAGCGCGTTTTCCAGATATATCAGCCGCAGATAAACTTGCTAAACTTTTTTTAGACATAGCCAAACTCTCCTGATTACTTTTTTGTTATTGTCTTCAAAATATGACCATCAAGATTTTACCGGAGTGAGGGGTGCAGAAGTGATTTATGTTTAAAACTGTTCTTTTTCCCATTGATCAAAGTCGAGAAGCCAGAGAGGCCGCTGATCTAGTTGCCAATATTGTGCAAACCTATGGCAGTCGCTTAATTCTATTATCAGTCGTCGAAGAACCAGCTACAGACGCACCTGAAGCCAGCCCAATGGTATCTCCAGAGGTGGTTGCCAAACTCCTAGAAAATGCCCAAGCTCACTTTTCTGGACAAGGAATTACCACCGAATTACTAGAAAGACAAGGTAAACCAGCCTTTACTATCTGTGATGTTGCTGACGAGGTTGGGGCAGATTTAATTATTATGGGCTGTCGGGGACTAGGTTTGACTGATGAGGGTGCAACTGATAGCGTCACCACGCGGGTAATTAATCTTTCTCCCTGTCCTGTTTTAATTGTTCCTTAATTTGCTCAGAAATAGGCAAGAGGCAGAAGGGAAGATCAAAAACTTCCTCATGCCTCCTGTTCCTCCGCGGATATCTAAGGACAATAATATTTTCAATTCCTATTCAAAAACGGGTACGACAGGACTCGAACCTGTGACCGTCCGCTTAGAAGGCGGATGCTCTATCCAACTGAGCTACGTACCCATTAAAATATGAAGCCTTATCCATTATATTCCATAATTATCGTAATATGCAAGAGGAAATTAAAAATATCCTAATTTTCCGTAATACAGTTCAAGTAATTGGTTAGTCGAGGTACACTAAAAAACAAAATAGATACGATAGTGAGCTATGTTGTGATGTTAAGGAGTAACTGCCCATGAATGTGGATACCTACCTGAAATCCTACACCAGACCAGTATCCAATCAGTTACCAATGATCTTTGACCACGTAATTAAGTAATTATACTCTATGGTAATGGTACGAAAAACCATTACATATTCTTTACCCAAACAGCCCCTATGAGGAGTTATTTGTTAGTGCTATGTTTATTCTCAAACGGCAGGATGTGGGAATTTCGATGATTCAGCACCCAAAAAAACAAGATCAGCAATTGCCGATCCTCAATTATCAGGGGCAGACTTTTCGATTGATTACGGTTTTCAAAGCTAGTGAAGAAGAAGAAGCTAAGAGTTTTTGGCGATCTCTAACTGATAACCGCCACAAAGCTTGTGTGTTATTAGAAGAGCCAGAACGTTATACTATCTGGGGCAAGGTAAAGCTAGATCACATAGGAACTGACACTGGCAGTCATAGTAAAACTGATGTTTTAACATTAGGTGCTATCACCCTATTACAAGCTGTTTATCTGGATATTGAAGATTTATTAGGGAATCGTCAAGCTGGTCTATTTACCAAAGACATCACCGGGATCTTGCAACAAAAACAATTTCCCGATATATCTTCCGCAGATACAGTAAAATCTTTTCTTACGGAGGATTTGTCCCATTTGGGTAAAATGCCAGGTTGGCAAGAAACTCATATCATTCTTCTTTTAGAAGAATTGTACAAATTAGGAAAAACATATTTTGGTGATACCAACTTTGCCCATCAACTAGACGAGCGACTACAAGATATGCCAGAAGAAGAGCAAGAACTATTTATCAGTTGGTTAAAAAAATCTCCACTCAACAAGCTTTGGCATTAGGGTGGACATTCATCTGTCAAAAAAACTATCTATTGGCAATTCTGTGACAAAAGTGCAAAAGATATCACCTTCAGAGCATTTACCTAGTCAATCCCTATGAGTAGATCTTACAACAATTCGGCTGCTGCTAAGTCCTTATTAACTACTCAAAACCTAGTTTTAGCTTGTTTTAGCTGGTCTATATTAGCATTGTTATTCTTTTTGTTGTTTAGTGCCAAAATCCCTGTCAATGGTGAAGAAGTTCGCCCTCAATGGTATGTCATTGGCACAAATACTTTTGAAGCAGTAGCCTATTTGGGTGCTAGTCTTTTGTGTTGGCGTAACTGGCGTAGTACCCAAATGGTTAGTAGTCGCAAAGTTTGGCTCTCCATCGGTTTGGGAATGGTTGCCTATTTTATTGGCGGATTAATTTTTGGCTACATAGAAATAGTCTTAAACCAAAAACCGGAAGTATCTATTGCCGATGTGTTTTTTGTCCTCACCTATATATGTCTAGGTACAGGTATGGCTTTAGCTTTGTTTTCTAGGAAAATCAACCTAGAAGTATGGCAATGGCTTATAGTAGTAGGAATTGGGGGTTTAGGTAGTTTTCTAGCCTGGCTGGTTTTTCAACAAAGTCAAGCTGCTACTACTAAACCAGATCAAATTATAGAGCAAGTAAAATTCATCCTAGACTTGTTTTACATTGTCAGTGACGTATTACTGCTAATTATTGCCACAATTATGCTCCTGGCTTTTTGGGGAGGAAAACTTTCTCTCTCCTGGCGGATGATTGCAGCGGCGGCATTTTCCCTCTACATTGCAGATATGTGGTTTAAATATGCCACTAACTATCTTACCAATTACAAAAGTGGAGACATACTAGAAGTATTCTGGGTCTTTAGCGGAGTTTTATTCGGTATGGGTGCTGTTTTAGAATATGACGCATCATTGAGTCTTAAACGCCGTGATCGTGGACGCAAACGAACTTAATCAAATTTGGTGTCTACTGTGAGAAAATTAACTGAGCCTGACAAACAAGAAATTCTCAAGTTATATCGAGAAACTGCTGAAACAACCTCGACTTTAGCAGAACGCTATGGTGTGAGCAACTCGACAATTAGCCGACTGCTCAAAAGCACTTTACCTGAAGAAGAGTATGAATTTCTCGTCTCTTTAAAACGTGCTGCCAGAACCCCTGAAGGCAGAGCGCAGGTAAGTTATGATCAATTACCTCTACTCCATCAACCATCTTTAACGGAAGACATTCCTACTCCCGTTGACAGTAGGGAGGAATTGTCACCACCAGAACCTGCGAAAATAGAGATAGCAGCAGCCGATAAAGAACCTGATTTTGATTTAAACCTTCCTGCCAACAGACGGGTAAAAACACGCTCCTCAGCAGTCGAAAAACCCAAGCAGCCAATTGTCAAAGAACCTCCAGTGGTGAAAGAACTGGAAATTGTCAGACACAAACCAACAGAAACCCCAATTATTCCCAAACCAAAACCAGAAATAGAACCCCGGCATTTGCAACCGAGTTTGTTTGCGGAAATATTGGATGAAGATTTGCTGGATGAACCTGATGATTTAGATGATGACGATTTAGATGATGATTTGTATGAAGATGAGGAAGACTTTGAAGATGATGAGTATGAAGAACCAAAACCGCTAGTTACTAGACGGCGCAATGGGGAAACATCTGTTCAAGTTTTACCATTATCATTAGCTCATTTACCCAAAACCTGCTATTTGGTGATAGATCGATCAGCAGAGCTAATTACACGGCCACTCAAGGATTTTGGTGATTTAGGTCAAATTCCCAGTCTGGAAAATCAACAGAAAACACTACCTATATTTGATAATCATCGCGTCGCTAAACGCTTTTCTACCAAGCGCGATCGCGTGATCAAAGTTCCCGATAGTCAAATGCTCCATAAGGCTAGTAACCATTTACAAGCCAAAGGGATAACCAGACTGTTAATTGATGGTCAAGTCTACTCTTTATCTTTAGTTTAAAGATCATGTGGCTACTTGAGGGTTAGAGTAGTTAACTGCTCTAGCCACAATTTAATCAAACTGACATCAAACAACTAGATAAAATGAATATTAATGGTTCTTCCGTACCTGTTATGCCAAATATGAGTTTATTTACCCCATAACCCATATAAATAAATGAATTCAGTTAAAATCCTTGCCATATCAGGATTTTGGGGTTTGGTAAAATGATTTAGCATAAGAAGTACGGAATAGCCCAACTTTTTTATATTTCTACAGCAATGCTAAACCCCTACCCTTCTCCGATCCGTGTTAAGTATATAAGCAATGATCAATTATTGATTTGCAAAGTATATTTTTAAGGTAACTCTGCTGCTTCACCACTGCTTACCATTGCCCGATAAAGTAAAGCACTAACTTCTGCTCTTGTAGCTACTTTTTTCGGCTTGAGTAATTTTTTATTGGGATAGTTAATAATTACTTTATTTTCTGTTAAAGCCGCAATAAAATCACGATGTTCGCTTCTAATGCTGGAAGCATCGCTATAGGCTGAGAGAATATTTGCTGTAGAACCAGTAACTCTATAATTCAATCCTTTGGCTAAAGTAATTAAAACATCAAGACGAGTTAGTTTTTGAGTAGGATTAAATTCCCTACTACCCAAAGTAGTAAAAAATCCCATTTCATAAGTTTCTCGAATCGCATCATACGCCCAATATTTTTTGGGAACATCTCTAAAATTAATTGCATCCCGGACTTTAGTTTTGATAAAGATTTTTTGCAATAATGCCGCTAATTCTGCGCGAGTTACCGGTGCATTGGGGCGGAAAGTACCATCAGGAAATCCTTCCATTACTTCCATTGCTGCTAATTCGGCAATATATTCTTTTGCCCAATATTTTTTAGAAATATCAGAAAATGAGACTTGAATCCCCTTGCCTACACCTATTTGTCGATATTTACTTAATAACTGGCCAAGCTGAAAATTGAAGTTGGTTGTAATTTCAGTTAATTTTACTAAACTACCAGGAGCAGATGTTAAAGCTTTAGCTAGATTAGAATTAAAAGCATTGATTGATTTACCAACTAAAGCAAAATCACCTTCACTAAAGGAGCTAGGATAAGAGCCATCTGTGGCAACTTTGGAAAATCCTGCGGCTTGATATTCAACAATATTAATATTTTCAGAACTGTTGAGGAAAGTAACTTTTTGATCATTAACTTCCGTGAAGTAATTATAAGTAGTCCCATTATCAACAATGCTATCATCGTTAATATCAAAACCATAAAAGGTGCGAACTACTTTGTCTGTAGTGGGATTAGCTGATAAAATCACATTAACGGCAGTATTTTCTGGTAAACAGGCAAATTCACTATAGCCAATAAAACTATTATTAGTATCATATAAACGCACGACGATGCGATCGCCTAATTTTAACCCCTGAGTAAACTTAGCTTTTTGCTTAATTTTATATTTATAGTCACCTAAAAATCTTTCTTGACGATATTTATTACCATATTTACTCTTAATAGAAATCCGAGCAATTACTTCTTTAATTTTACCAGCAGGTTGCCATATATAAAGAGTAAATGCTGATTTTTTCTCCGGTGAAACAGCAGTAGTGACGGGAATGTCTACCGGTACATCCTTAACTTTATCTGCTAAAAGTTGCATTTGCAGAGAATTACTTAGTTGTGATTCAACTTGGGAAGACAATCGGATCTGTGCTAATGCAGAAGATATTGGTGATAATGCCACAACAAAGATAGTTGCAACCACAAGTTTATGCCAATATCCTAATTTAATGGGATTCATTGTATTTATCTCACATTTTGCCAGTTTACTAATGTTACCTAAATCAGAAATTTTGAAAGCATAGTGAAACTTACTGGTAACACAGCGCATTTTATATTACTTTTGGCAAACAGGCAAAAATTCTGTAGATAGCGTTGATGATAATAAACCCAACAGGATCAATGTAAATGCTTTTGTTAGTGTGTACTGTCAACCAAATAACTTTTAATCCTGTTCCCTGCGATGCCCTGAGCGAGTCGAAGGGTTGAAGTGCTCACTGTTTCCTGTTCCCTGCTATATATAAATATATAATCCTTTGAAAATCTTAACAAATGACAACTACAACCCACTATTTACAAACATTTGAAAACCAGGTTTGGACTTGGCGAGATTACAAAATTCAATATACCGTCATGGGTACAGGCCAACCTTTGGTACTAATTCACGGTTTTGGTGCTTCCATTGGTCACTGGCGCAAAAATATTCCTACTTTAGCTAATGCTGGTTATCAAGTCTTTGCTTTAGATTTGTTAGGATTTGGAGGTTCTGATAAAGCAGAGATAGACTATAACATGGAAGTGTGGGCAGAATTATTAAAAGATTTTTGCAATGTACATATTCATCAACCTGCAATATTTATTGGTAATTCTATTGGCGCACTTTTAAGTTTAATTGTGTTAACAGAATATCCTGAAATTGCGGCTGGAGGAGTATTAATTAATTCTGCCGGCGGTTTAAGTCACCGTCCCCATGAATTGAACCCCGTTTTGCGAGTTTTCATGGCCACATTTAATAAATTAGTGGCCAACCCCATCACAGGTAAATTTGTTTTTAACCGCATTCGCCAAAAATCACAAATTCGCCGCACACTATATCAAGTCTACCGCGATCGCCAGGCGGTAACAGATGAACTTGTAGATTTACTTTATACCCCATCCTGTGACCCCGGAGCGCAACAAGTTTTTGCATCTATTCTCACCGCACCTCCAGGTCCAAGCCCAGAGGAATTATTACCTAACTTGCAATTTCCATTATTAGTCCTTTGGGGTGCAGAAGATCCCTGGACACCCATCACCGGAGCGAATATCTATACAGCAGCAAAAGAAAATGGTAAGGATATCAAAATAGTTCCTATTCCTGGCGCTGGCCATTGTCCCCATGATGAAGTTCCCGATATTGTCAATAGTGAAATTATTAATTGGTTAGGACAACTAAATGTATATAGTTGATTTTAACTAATTGTGTAGGTTGGATTAAAGTATTATAACAAATAATCATCACGTCAATCCAACCTACATAATTATCCTTTGGTAAGTATTCAGCTATAGCCCTCGTTCATATCCAGATCCCCGACTTCTTTTATTAATTGTGTCCATAAATAATAAATTGATCACAGAAGTCGGGGATCTTTTTACCTCACCTGAATTCTTACATCTTTTGAGATCATTATTCTTCACCTTCTGTATATAAATCTGGTAAATTTTGCACCTGCAACCGCCGAGAAACACGACGATATTTTTTACTTTCTAACTTAGGTTCATAATGATTTTGACCTTTACCTTTAGATTTCAATTTTAATGTAGATTCAGGATCGGCTTGTTGTTTTAAATTAGTTTGATATGCGATCGCATCATCCAAAAATTCTAAATAATGTTCATATCTCTCCCACTCACTACCCACCATGCAACCAGGTTCATCTCGATGTAAACAATCACTAAATCGGCAATTTCCAGCTTCTAAGCGATTTCTAACTTCAGGGAAATAATAGATTAATTCTTCCGCGCCACAATTCAAATCAGGTTGATTAAAACCCGGAGTATCCGCCAACAAACCACCACTGGGAATTTCAAATAATTCGACATGACGGGTAGTATGACGACCACGGGCTAATTTACCAGAAACTTCGCCCACACGCAGTTTAGCATCAGGAATTAACATATTAATTAAACTCGATTTCCCGACACCAGAAGGACCAGCAATCACCGTAATTTTATTGTTTAAATATGCACCAATTTGGGGAATATTCAGATGATTTTGCACACTAATAAAAATTGGGCGATAACCCCAGCTAGAAAGGCGATCGCTAATTTCCTGTTGTTCCTGTTGAGCAATTAAATCACATTTATTCAAACACAACAGCACGTCTACACCCGTAGATTCAGCTTTAATCAAAAACCTGCTTAATTGATAAGGTTCTAAGGGTGGATCAGCCACCGCAAAAACCAAGAGAATTTGATTAACATTAGCGATCGCTGGTCTATCTAACTCAGTATTCCGAGGTAAAACCTCCGAGATCGCTCCTCGTCCCCCAGTCCAGTCCGGTTCTTCTACGATCACGCGATCGCCCACCATCACCTGCTGGCCAATTTTCTTTAACCGCGTTCTGCGAGTACACAGGAGAATGGGAGCAGGAGGCAGGGGAATATCATTCCTTCTTCCTTCTTCATTCTCACTCCTTTTTACCTCATCCATTTGGACACGATAAAAATTGGCCTGTACAGCTAACACCGTACCCAATAACTGTTGAGTAGAAACATTTTCCCCTTTCATTCCACAACAACCGGACGGCGGACAACCAAAGCAAAATAGGTAGAAAAGTCTATAATTTTTTCTACACAATAACCAGCCATGGTCAAACTATCAGGAACTTGTTCTATGGGTTCACCTGGATCTAACCAGACCTCCAATAAACCCCCCGGTGGCATTTTTTCCAAAAATAGTTTTGTCCGCACAAAATTAATCGGGCAGGGAGTCCCACGTAGATCAAGTTGAGCGTCAGGGGTTAACACAGAAGACCCACTCATGATTTAAACAAGCCTCCTAAGAATCCTTCTAAACCGCCTTTACCCGTTCTGTCTCCCTTAATTTTAGCCAGTTTCTCTAGTAGTTCCCTCTCCTCTGGAATGATCTTAGTAGGAATATCAATTAAGACGGTCAGCATATGATCACCGCGACTGACAGGATTACCTAAACGGGGCACACCACGGTTTTCTAACTTCATCACCGTATTTGGTTGCGTACCAGAGGGAATCATCAACTCCACCGGGCCATCTACAGTATTTACCTCTAAACGGCAACCTAAAATCGCTTGCAGGTAGCTAATTTTAATTTCCGAGATAATGTTAATCCCATCCCGGTGAAATTCCTCATCCTCGTTGACAAACAGGTAAACATATAGATCACCTGGAGGTCCACCCCGTTGACCCGCATCCCCTTCTTGAGAAACACGTAATCTTGTGCCATTATCTACACCGGCAGGAACATTAATTTTTAGTTTCTTGGTAACTTGATTTGCCCCTTTACCATCACAAGCATCACACTTATCCTCTACCACCGTTCCTGTGCCATCACAGGTGGGACAGGTGGAAACTTGAGTAAAACTGCCAAATGGGGTTCTTGTTACCCGTCTGACCTGACCTGAACCACTGCAAGTGCTACAAGTGCGGGGGCGAGTGCCTGGTTTAGCACCAGAACCAGTACACACTTCACAGGTTTCTAGATGGGAAATGCGAATTTCCTTTTCACCACCAAATATGGCTTCCCGAAAATCTAATTTCAGGTCTAGACGCAGATCATCACCTCGTACTGGTCCACTGCGCCGTCTTTGCTGGGTTTGTCCACCCATGCCACCACCACCAGCAAAGCCACTGAAAATGCTTTCAAAGATATCGGCAAAACCACCCATATCGCCCATATCTTGGAAACCAGCACCAGCCGCCGCCGCTCCTGATACACCAGCTTCACCAAAGCGGTCATAACGGGCGCGAACTTCTGGCTCTGATAACACTTCATAGGCGCGGTTAATTTCCTTAAATCGCTCCTCTGCCCCAGCTTCTTTGTTAACATCTGGGTGATACTTTCGGGCTAGGCGGCGATAAGCCTGTTTAATTTCTTCTTTGTCGGCGTCACGAGAGACACCCAGGGTTTCATAATAGTCTCGGGCCATATAGCAAGGTTAAGAATTATAAGGAAGCAGAAATACGGAAGATAGTAGCTGATAGCTTTAAGGTAACACTTTCACAAAGAATACAGAAATTCACGACTTTAGATAGGCAGGAGTGGCCTTAGCCATACTGTTGTTTAATTTTTGTTAATAATTAATTTTACCGCTACTTTTTGCTCATAGTTTCATGGTTGATCGACTACCTGGTATTAGTATATACAACTACGTTTTTATGCGATCGCTGTTGTTAATCAGCGTGATTATTTGCTGGTACTGATCACAGGAAAGGCCAGATTAAGATTTGGCAGTATATTACAGCCTTCACCATGATTGCATTCGCCGATTAATATTTTATCATTGTGCTATTTCGGTGTGGAAAAACCCACCCATTGATTATAGGGACTAGCCGTACCATTAAATGTGGAAAACCCGACCTATACTTTTATATATGTTTATGGTACTGCAGTTGCTAGTACAGCTAAAAGGTAGGACTCAGGAGTTCAGGAGGAAGAAGAAAGAAGAAAGAAATTTTTCCCCTACCCCTCTATCAACCATCAAGCATCAACTATCACCTACTTAGTCTATGGTCTCATAATCAGCTTGTGAGTTATTTTCCTCATCCAAATCAAAGTTAAATTGTCGTACTTGTGTATCAATCATAGGAAGTGTATCAATTAGTGATTCGACTATTTCTATAGACACTTCTATATCTGATTCATCTTTATTAGCTTGTTTATAGACATCCGTACCAATAGCAAAGAGAGTTTGCTGGAAATCCTCTAACAACACTTTAAAGTTGGGTGGGGAGATATTCGAGTTATTCATTGCTGCTTGTAACTCCGCAGCTTTTTCATTTGCCAAATTGATGAGTTTATCACTCAAGAAACTGCGATTATCCCGTAATGTTGAAGCATAACTGAATAACAGGTTATCAGCTTGGTTTTTAAGTTCCACTAGTTCTTTACGTCTTTGATCCTCTTCAGCAAAGATTTCAGCCTGTTTTCGCATTTGTTCAATTTCAGCACTGTTTAAACCGCCGGTACTGGTAATGCGGATACTTTGTTCTCTACCTGTACCTTTATCTTGAGCCGCAACTTTGAGGATGCCATTCACATCAATTTCAAAAGCTACTTCAATCTGGGGTACACCGCGAGGAGCAGGAGGAATGCCACTGAGAAGAAATTTACCCAAGCTTTTGTTATCTTTAGACATAGCACGTTCACCTTGGAGAACGTGAATTTCCACAGAGGTTTGGCCATCAACGGCGGTAGAAAAGATTTGGGATTTACTGGTGGGAATGGTGGTATTGCGATCAATAATTTTGGTAAATACTTCTCCTAGAGTTTCAATGCCTAAAGATAGGGGGGTGACATCTAAAAGTAGAAGGGCATCGAGTTCTCCCGCTAAAACTCCTGCTTGGATGGCTGCACCCAGGGCGACGGCTTCATCAGGGTTAACCGAACGGTCTGGGGCTTTACCACCAAAAAATTTAATTAAAGCGTTTTGAACTGCGGGAATGCGAGTAGAACCACCGACTAAAATAATCCGATCTATATTCTGGGGTTTAAGTTCGGCATCCTTGAGGGCTTGTATCATCGGTTCAATGGTTCCCTCTATTAAATGGCCTGCTAGTTCTTCAAATTGAGAACGACTCAGTTCCATTTCTAGATGCTTAGGACCCGTGGCATCCGCCGTGATAAATGGCAGGTTAATAGAGGTGCTAACCATGCTAGATAGTTCGACTTTGGCTTTTTCTGCTGCTTCCCGCAAGCGTTGGAGAGCCATTTTGTCTTGGGCGATATCTATCTTTTCTTCGGCTTTAAATCGCTCTACCATCCAACGGACAATGGCATTATCAAAGTCATCTCCTCCCAGGTGGTTGTTACCACAGGTGGCTTTAACTTCAAATACTCCGTCTCCCAGTTGGAGAATGGAGACATCAAAGGTTCCTCCTCCCAGGTCAAATACTAAAATTAACTGCTCTTGATCTTGTTTATCTAAACCAAAGGCCAGGGCGGCGGACGTAGGTTCGTTAATAATTCTTAATACTTCTAAACCAGCAATAGTACCTGCATCTTTTGTGGCTTGTCTTTGGGCATCTGTAAAATATGCTGGTACTGTAATTACGGCTTTTGTGACTGTGTCACCTAGAAAATTTTCCGCATCCTGCTTGAGTTTTTGCAAGACCATAGCGGAGATTTCTTGAGGTGTGTAATTGCGGCCGCGAATTTGCACATCAACGGTATCATCTCTACCTTTAATACAGTTATAGGGGACGCGATCGCGTTCTAATTCTGTATCTTCCCAACGACGACCAATAAATCTTTTGATACTGTAGACTGTGCTTCCTGCATTGGTTACGGCTTGTCGTTTAGCCAGTTGTCCAATGAGGCGCTCGTTACCTTTAGCAAAACCAACAATACTCGGAGTAGTGCGCCCTCCTTCGGAGTTAGCAATCACTATTGGTTGTCCAGCTTCCAAAACAGCTACACAACTATTAGTAGTACCTAAATCGATCCCGATAACTTTTCCCATACTTAAAGTATTGTGAGTACAATATTCTACCGTAATTGTTCACAGGCAGTTTTTTGACCATAGGTAACACACTGATAGCAAAATTTATGCTATTTCTTATTGTAAGCGATTATACGGATTTAGCTTACCGTTTTAAACTTTTGTGTTGCGGGCACCTTGCCCGCTAAGGCTGTGTGAATCTTCCCTATATCCCCGTTCCCTATCCCTATTTGGACTTTATACCCATAATCACAGGTTAGCTTTGATCTTGGCTAGATTCGTCTTCTAGTTCTAAGTAGCCATCTTCTTTGGGAGCAGCTACTTTCACCATGGCATGGCGGAGTACGCGATCGCCAAAAAAGTAACCGCGTACTAGCTCTTCCAAGACTGTGCCTTCGGGATGTTCATCTGTCGGTTCTCGCATTACTGCTTCATGGAAATTGGGGTCAAATTCCTGACCTTCAGGACGCATGGGCGCTACACCTAACCGTTTTAGGCAATCTACTAACTGTTTATAAACCCCCTGGTAACTTTTATGAATGGTCATTTCACCTTCATTCTGGGGTTTCAGGTGCGATCGCGCTCTCTCAAAATTATCCACCACAGGCAGCAATTCCGTAATTGTGTTGCGCTTGGCCTGCAAGTCTAATTCTTCTTTTTCCTTAGATGTGCGTTTGCGGTAATTTTCAAAATCTGCGGCAATCCGCATATATTGAACATTACGTTCTTCTAATTGTACTTTTAGAGATTCAAGTTGTTGAGTTATCTCTAATAAAGCATCATTGTCAGCGGCGATAGACTGGGCTGTAGCTTCACCATTTTCGTCAGTGAGTATAGTATCTCCCTGTTCATTTATTGGAGTTGCTACTTGCTCAGTAACTTCGCTGCCAGATTCGTTGGAGTTAATTTCAGATGGGGAG
This sequence comes from Cuspidothrix issatschenkoi CHARLIE-1, assembly GCF_002934005.1. GTDB lineage: Bacteria > Cyanobacteriota > Cyanobacteriia > Cyanobacteriales > Nostocaceae > Cuspidothrix > Cuspidothrix issatschenkoi. The sequence goes on from NZ_PGEM01000096.1 coordinate 16,348, forward strand.
TCGCTTTTCATTGCTTGCTATACCTCTATTGGTTCGCCCAATTCCTGGCTCATATAGTTTACCTGTTTATTTTCATTTAGTATTATCTACTTATCTTAGATAGTTTGAACAGGGGTGAACTACCCACACTGACCTGACGGTACAGTGTTGGCTTCCTGTCCAGCAGAAAGCACAGTAGTAGACTTCTTCCGTCCTCTATTACTGCGACTTACTTCTGGGCGACAGGCTTTATCCCCCGTTCCAGAGGTCAAACCTTCGGCTTCGCTCAGGTTAAAAACTTGCAGCCGAAGTATTCGTAGTCCCTCATCTGGTGAGGTTTATCGCTGCATTGATATCTCTGTCATGTTTAGTCTGGCACTTTTCACAAGTCCAAAATCTTATATCTAGGGGCAAACTACCCACTTGATTGTTGAAAAACTGTCGTTAATTCACGCGCCATTCATCCCACGCTGCCCTTCGGGTCAGTTGTGGGGCTTGAAGTCGGTTAAGCTAAATTTAATTACCAGTGAACACTTCGATAAGCTCAGTGCATCGCAGGGAACATTATGAGGTTTTTTGCTGGTTACACCAGTTATAAAAATTTTTACGTAGAAAGGTTGTGAATTGAATATTGAATAGGGTATCAATGGGAATTATTTACTGCAGTGTGGGAATACTAAAAACAAAGGTTTCCCTACCCTAACCAAATTGCTTATGACTTACTCATCTCCACAACGGCGCAGCACCGCTCTCACCACAAGAACTGAGTTTTCCCCCTTCGGTAATAAGCTAGTACAGTCTGGCTATGTCAACCCTGAACAAATGAGACAGGCAGTAGTTGAAAGCCGCAAGTTCGGGAGACAATTGATAGAAGTATTAGAGTCAATCACGGGGCGACAATTATCACCTGAGTTTGTCCGGGAATACAAAAAACAACATTTATTTGAACTGAAAATCCTTTACGGTGTTGAGTGTCTCGATCCAGAGCTAAATGAAATTGATACTACAGATGTGGGGACTTTAATTCAAACTCTCATTCCTGTGGATATTTGTCGTCGCCATCGCCTAGTGCCATTGTTAAAAAATGATAACCAAACTCCTCCCTGTGTTTTGGTGGCAATGGTTGATCCAGATAATCTGGAAGCTTCTGATGATCTCAACCGCATCTTGCGTCCTCAAAATCTGGCTCTAGAACGCAAAGTCATTACCGAGGACGACTACCAGCAAATTATTAATCAATATTTAGATGAAGTAGCTGCTAAACAAAAAATCCTCGACCAACAAAAAAGCTATGACGTTGGAGGAGCAATCCAACAATTAAATGAGCAAGACATGGAGGAAATTGCTGATAATGATGTTGATTTAGATAATCCCAAGGATGCCAATGATGCACCAATTATCAAACTTGTCAATCAAATTTTACTCAAAGCTCTAAATGAAGGTGTTTCCGATATTCACATCGAACCGCAAGAAGAATATCTCCGCATTCGTTTCCGCAAAGATGGGGTATTACGGGAGGCATTTGACAATAGTGCAGATAATAGTTCATATCCTTCTCTAGCTAATTTGGTAGTATTGACAATAATTAAACCTTGATTTAATCCAGTATTTTGAATACTAGAAACTACATCTTTCCATTCCCAACTATCAGCAATATATTGATAGTTAACGCGGTTAAGTTGTTGAAATAATCTGGTAGTTACATCTTCGGGAATAATGTCTACAACGTTAATTAAATCATCATCATCAAGATTATGAAATGCTGGTTGTGTGGCGCTCATTAAAACTATTGTACATCCCCAATCTATCACTAAGGTATTTAATACATTTAATATGGGACGGACTAAATTAGCGGGGATAGATTGAGATTCATCTAATAAAATAACTTTGTTCATTAAACCTTGCAGTTTACGGCATTTAGTAGGATGATTGGCAAATAAACTTTCATAAAATTGGACTCCACTGGTGACAATTACAGGTTTATCCCATCTTTCTGTATTTAATTGATATTCTTTGCTTTCTTCTAATTTTGGTTCATATCCTGAATGATGTTCTAATACTGCATTTTCTCCAAATAATTGCCGATAAACCTCTGCTGTTTGTTCAATGATGCTTTTTAGTGGTCCCACATAAACCATACCGGACATTTGATTTTTTTGACTGTGTAAATAAGCAAAATTAGCACTAGCAATAGTTTTACCAATTCCACAGGGTCCAGTTAATCTAAATATTCCTTTGGGTAATTCACTAGATTTTTGACAATAATTTGCAAAAGTTTCCCTAGCCTTACTAATTACATTTTGCGAATTTGATAATTTTAAATTAGAATTAAACTTATATGTAAAATTCTCTTGATTTATAGTATTTTCAAAGTTTCGAGCGTCTAATCTGTCACTATCAACTAAGACCGAAAATAACATTCTAATAGCAAATTCTCGCCGCAACTTAGGTAAATTTATATCTGGTAATTGTTCCGGAATAAAATCTGCTATTTCTTGTTTAGCTATTTCTAAACATTCTTCTAAATTTGTTGCTAATTGTTTATACTCACTTCCTCTAATTCTTAACCGTTCAGATAACCCAGAATGATGGCCTGCGATAATATAAGCCATTGCGGGTGGTTCTTTTTTTGCCATTTGTAAGGCTAAAACAGCGCCATGAGGAGAATGTACAACCCGCTTACCATTATTTTTCAGATATTCTTGCCATTTTTGCTGATATTTACCTAAATCATGCCATAAACCGGCATACCTGGCTACCTCTGCAAATCCTTGTGGTACAGCACTTGCAGACATTTCAGCGACATTCTGTAAATGTTCTAATAGTAATTGTTCTTTACAATTCGTAGTAATTCTTGCTAAGTAATTCATTTGTATTTATAATTAGTAAAAAGTTTTTAATCTAGTCTATGCAATTAAAGTTATGGGGTGAATGGGCTTTATTTACAAGGCCGGAGTTTAAAGCTGAACCACACAGTTACCGGGTAATACCCTTTACTGCGGCTGTTGGTGTGTTGGAGTCTATTTTCTGGAAACCAGAGATTAAATACAAGATTAATCACATTACAGTATTGAAGCCAATTAGTACATTTACGATACAGCGTAACATGGTGGAATCCAAACAAAGCTATAAAAAAGCTAAAGATTGGATGAAGAATAATGGTATAGGGGGTTACACGGCTGTAAGCGATCGCGCTCAAAGAAATCATGTCATATTGCGTGATGTCGCCTATATCGTTGATTTTAACTTTGATTTACAAACGGAGGAAGATTTATCTAATAAATATGCAGCCCAAATTAAGCGGAAAATTGAGAAAGGACAATGTTTTAAACAGCCCTATTTTGGCTGTCGAGAATATATTGCCTATTTTGGTTTTCCCACAGAAGATGATAAACCCACACCGGAGTTAAAAGGAGAAGTTGATTTAGGTTTAATGCCTAAACAACTCCACTTTATTCCTGATAAAAAAGGGGCTGTTTCTTGGCGGACTCCCGCAGGTTTTGTTAAGGGGAATGTAGTTACAGAATTTGCCCATTTTATCATGAGAGATGGTCTAGTTAGTTATCTTTAATATCCCCGACTTCTTAAAGAAGTTGGGGATCTGAATTCTCGTAGGAAAAGCCTTATGTTACAGGAATTAAATCAACTAGGAATTGCTTTAGAACAGGATAATAAACTCACACCAATAGGTTTTGGTGAATGTGTTTGTCATTGGCAAATTAATTTACCTGTAAATAATTTCATGGTGTTAGAAACACCCGCAAAAAGTGATAAAGGTAAACCTAAATTTGGTCAAAAAACATTAGTCCCTGATTTACGGCGCAATGGTGACGAAACACTATTAATTGATGATGGAGGAGAATATGTTTTTGGGGCTGGAGAGAGAGGTACAAAACGTCATCATCTGTATTTACAACTTCTAGAAAGATGTTTCAAGGAAACTAACCATGAAGCGGTAAAAGCGGTTTATGATTTTATCACTAATACCACTGTGGAAAAAATCACAGCCCAGTTAACAGAAATTTATCCCCCAGTAGCCAATACAGATTGGTGTCGGGATAGATTTGTATTTCTATTTAATGGTCAACAAGTTACCAAAATTCCCGCAATTCAAAAATGGTGGTCTAATTATTATGCTAGTAAACAAGATACCATTAATGGTGTTTGTTTATTAACAGGTGAACAGACTCCAACAATGGGGCGAAAAATGCCCATGATGGTTAAAAGTATCCCCGGTGGTGCTACTACTGGCGCGGCTATTAGTAGTTTTGATAAAGACGCTTATAGGTCTCATGGATGGGATGGAAATATTAACGCTCCCATTGGTTTTGAAAGTGCTGTGAGATTTCATAAGGCTTTAGATTTTTTACTCAATAGTAACACTAACCGCTATAAATTAGGAGAACAAGTTTTTGTATATTGGGGTGAAGAAGAAGGGGAAGGTATTAATCCTGAAATATGGGAAAATCCATCTTTTGAATCTATCTTTGCTAGTCCCCATAGTCCTAAAAAGTTTAATTTGGAGGATATTAAATCTAGCAAGTTTTATTTAGTGAGTCTCAAAGGTAATAAAGGCAGAATTTCCGTTAGTGGTTGGAGTGAAGTTACTACCCAAAAAATTAAAGATTCTATTGGGCAGTTTGTCCAATGTCAGCAAGTTGATAATTTATCACCTAGTCCTATGTGGATGTTGTGTAATAGTGCCTTTTTGAATCCGAGTAAGGAACACACTGACAGAATAGCAACTGCTTTAGTTAGGGCTGCTTTTTTAGGTGAAGCGTTACCGGATGAATATGCTTACAAAATCATTGATAGGATATGTTGTGAAAAGGTGTTTAACGATTTTCCATCCAAATCTAAACAATCTCGATATTTTCCTAGACTGCAAGGTTTATTACTTTATTTAGCCACCAATAATATGAAGCATCCCACCGGTGAACCAAAATTTGATACTGCTTACACTTTAGGCAGGATTGCATTTTTAATGCACCAATCACAGGTTAAATCCCAAAATATGACCAATGAGGAGAATACTAATGTCATGCGTAGTTTAAAGGCTTTATCTTCCACACCTACTCAAGTTTTTGCTCGGCTTTGTCATGGTTGTACTCACTATCATTTAGAAAGTGATAACAGTAAATACATTAAAAAGTTACTAGCTGAAGAATTTGAAAGTTTTGATATTTCCATCCTGCCAGAAGTTCTGGATTTGAAATCTCAGGCTTTGTTTTTTCAAGGTTGGTGGCAAAAAAGAGCCGAGTATTTTACTAAAAAAACAGATGGCTAGGCAAAGATACCCGATTTCTTATTTAATCATGATTAATAGGTTCTGAATTGATCTGAGAAGTCGGTGATCTGGTCATAGAATTAACTTAAACATTACAAGGAATAAAAAATCATGACTGTACATTTAGACCCTACTAAAAAACACGATGCTATTTTATTATTTGACTGTCTTGATGGTAATCCCAATGGTGATCCAGATGCAGGAAATCAACCGAGAATTGATCCCCAAACTAATCAAGGTTTGGTAACGGATGCCTGTTTAAAACGCAAGGTGAGAAATTATGTAGAGATGGTAGGCAAAGATGAATCTACACCAGAAAAATATAAAATATTTGTGGAAGAAGGCAGTGTTTTAACACAAACTGTTAGTCGTGCTTATACCCAAGTAGGATTACCAGAAAAAACAAGTTCAGTAGAAGATCAACAAAAAGTAGCTGATTGGATGCAGCGTAATTATTACGATTTGAGAATGTTCGGCGCTGTTTTAGCGTCGTGAACGAACTGGAAGTGTCAATAATTAATTCTGTGACAATTACTAATGAAAGTAATTGAGGATTGAAACAAAAAATTTCATCAGTGGAAAACAGCGCAATTAAAGTGACAATTACTAATGAAAGTAATTGAGGATTGAAACTGACTTTTGGATCTCTTTAATTAAAATATTTGATAGTGACAATTACTAATGAAAGTAATTGAGGATTGAAACCAGACAATTTAATACTTAGAAAAATCCCCCTTGGCGTGACAATTACTAATGAAAGTAATTGAGGATTGAAACGAATATGTCTTGTTTGTACATCTAAAATTATACCGTGACAATTACTAATGAAAGTAATTGAGGATTGAAACAAGGTGATAGATGGTTATGTTTTTTTCAGCACCTCGTGACAATTACTAATGAAAGTAATTGAGGATTGAAACTTTTTCTTGTGAGAGATGATAAAAAATACTTGCGTGTGACAATTACTAATGAAAGTAATTGAGGATTGAAACCGCACCTTTTTCGGGTAAGTGTTCCCACGTGATCACGTGACAATTACTAATGAAAGTAATTGAGGATTGAAACTTTACTTACTTCGGTTGACGATGTGAGTAAGTGATGTGACAATTACTAATGAAAGTAATTGAGGATTGAAACATGTATTGATGGTGTCTACTGTGTCTACTGTGTGTGACAATTACTAATGAAAGTAATTGAGGATTGAAACGTCTATATCGTGTATTGATAAGTGAGGGTTAACGTGACAATTACTAATGAAAGTAATTGAGGATTGAAACGTAAACACCACAAAACCTTGTAAGACCTGCGGGCAAAGGATAGGTGACAATTACTAATTAAAGTAATTGAGGATTGAAACCTGAGGACTGGTTAGAAGACCGAACTGAAACATTCGTGACAATTACTAATTAAAGTAATTGAGGATTGAAACTCAAAATCAATATTTATTAATACTATAGAAAGAGTGACAATTACTAATTAAAGTAATTGAGGATTGAAACAGAACTACACGATACTGCATATTTTCCTTAGTGCGTGACAATTACTAATTAAAGTAATTGAGGATTGAAACAATATATTGCTGTAGCTTTTGTTTTCTATCGGCGGTGACAATTACTAATTAAAGTAATTGAGGATTGAAACGATCAACTGGTATAAATCTAGAATTTCTACTCAGATGTGACAATTACTAATTAAAGTAATTGAGGATTGAAACCCCAGTATGGGATTAATCAAGACTTTAGATGCGGCGTGACAATTACTAATTAAAGTAATTGAGGATTGAAACAAGCTGGCGGCACGTCTAACTGCATTAAGTATGCGTGACAATTACTAATTAAAGTAATTGAGGATTGAAACCCATAAACATCGTTAGCTATGTAAGGCGTTGTGTGTGACAATTACTAATTAAAGTAATTGAGGATTGAAACCAGCAGCTTTAAACTTGTGGGGTATCCTATCACCAAGTGACAATTACTAATTAAAGTAATTGAGGATTGAAACCAATTCCTCAAATGGCATTGTTACACCGCCCGCTAGTGACAATTACTAATTAAGGTAATTGAGGATTGAAACCAATTCCTCAAATGGCATTGTTACACCGTCCGCTAGTGACGAGGATTGAAACCAATTCCTCAAATGGCATTGTTACACCGCCCGCTAGTGACAATTACTAACTAAGGTAATTGAGGATTGAAACATCCCAAAAAGCAGGTAATCAGATATAATAGTGACAATTACTAATTAAGGTAATTGAGAATTGAAACATAATATTGCTCCAACTCGACGCGGAAAACATAAAATATTCATTGGTATGGCTCCCGGTGTCGGTAAAACCTACAGAATGTTAGAAGAAGCACATCAACTTAAACAAGATGGAATTGATGTTGTCATTGGCATTTTAGAAACCCATGGACGTAAAGATACGGCACAAAAAGCTGTAGGATTGGAAATAATTCCTAAAAAAACCATAATTCACAAAAATATTAACTTAGAAGAAATGGACACAGAGGCAATTTTAGCCCGTTGTCCCCAATTGGTTTTAGTTGATGAATTAGCCCACACAAATGTACCCAATTCAGCTAGAGAAAAACGCTATCAAGATGTGGAATTAATTTTAGCAGCCAACATAGATGTTTACTCAACAGTTAATATTCAACATATAGAAAGCCTAAATGATTTAGTTGCAGAAATTACAGGGGTTGTAGTTAGAGAACGTATTCCCGACCGGTTGCTGGATGAAGCGGATGCAGTGGTTGTAATTGATGTAACTCCACAAACCTTAGAAGACCGTTTACGAGAGGGTAAAATTTATGCTGCTGACAAAATTGAGCAATCTTTACAAAACTTTTTTCAGCGTCCTAACCTCATTGCTTTACGAGAATTGGCATTAAGAGAAGTTGCCGATACCGTTGAAGAAGAAGCAAATACCTCCATTTCTCCTGGACAAATTCATAACGTCCATGAACGAGTTTTAGTCTGTGTATCTACTTATCCCAATTCAATTCAATTATTACGACGGGGGGCGCGGCTGGCTAATTATATGAATGCTAAATTATATACCATATTTATTGCCGATCCTGAAAACTTTCTTACTAAAACTGAAAGTTTACATATTCATACTTGTGAGAGACTATGCCAAGAATTTGGCGGTGAATTTATTCATCTTAAAAGTAGTCATGTTCCCCAAGCGATCGCCCAATTTGCCGCAACTCATCATATTACACAAATAGTTATCGGTGAAAGCCAGCAACCGCGATGGAAAAAATTTTTTAAAAGGTCTTTTACACAACGATTATTAGAACTAATTCGAGATCAAAAAATAGATTTACACATTATTGCTACTGAGAAATAAATTTGGCTCTACCGTTCCCTTTATGTAAAATAACATTTATCGTAGGTTGGGTATATTTATTAATATATCTTTGTTGAGATATAATTTTTTTAATTGTTGTCTAGTGTAAATATTACAACTTACACCAATTCTGTATGAAGATGCACACAAAAATACTTCCCCTATAGTCCCCCCTTCTAAAGCTACCGTGTACAGTTTAATCAAGTAGCCTAATAGGGTTTTGATGCCCCCCTAACCCCCAATTCTGGGGGAATAAGTCCCCCAAACTTGGGGGATTTGGGGGGCTAAATAATCATAAAATGAAGACAGATAGATAGCCCTTCTAAGGAGGGACGGCAAAGCCGGCGGTTAATAAGTATATGCAGCTTCACATAAAATTGGTATGAGAAATTCATCTTCACAAGTTCCTCAAATTCTTTGCCTATAAATATTCAATGAATGGCAAATGGCAAACATTAATGGTCAATACTAGGTAAACTAATATAGAGGTATATATGTTTAACAAAATCTTAGTTGCTGTTGATCGCTCAGATATGAGCAAAGAAGTTTTCAAACAGGCTTTAACTCTAGCCAAGTTAACATCTGCCAACTTAATGTTGCTGCACGTTTTATCACAGGAAGAAGAAGGTACACCCGAAGCGCTGATTTTTCCCAATATTGACTACTATCCGGGCTGGAATGAGCAAACTTTTAAGTTATACCAAGAACATTGGGACAAATTTAAACAAGAAAGTTTGCAGATGTTACAGTCATTTAGTGCCGAGGCAAATACATCCGGTGTTCAGGCGGAATTTACTCAAAGTAGTGGTAGTCCAGGAAGAAAAATCTGTGACTTTGCCACCGTTTGGAATGCTGACCTGATTATTATGGGACGACGCGGCCGTTCGGGAATAGCAGAATTTTTTCTCGGTAGCGTGAGTAACTATGTGTTACATCATGCCCGTTGTACAGTCCAGATTGTAAATCTTCCTGTCACTTCTGGCAATAAAGAATAGACTATAAACTAGGGGAATGGATACATAAGAATTTAGGTGGGGTAGCCGTCCTGGCAAGATAATTTGTAAATTTGCCCAAGACTATTACGTAAGTATTCAACTATAGCCCTCCTTCATATCTAGATCCCCGACTTCTTTTATTAATTGTGTCCATAAATGATAAATTGATCACAGAAGTCGGGGATCTTTTTACCTAACCTGAATTCTTACCCAATTACCAATTACCAATTACCAATTATTATGAAAACTACAGTTCGCCCTCCAGCAAATCATCCCAGTGGAGATAAACGTTTGAAAATGTTGGATGCAACTATCAAACGTCATCAATATCAACAAGATGCACTGATTGAAATTCTCCATCGGGCTTCAGAATTATTCGGTTATTTAGAGTTAGATTTATTGTTGTATATTTCCCATCAATTAAAATTACCACCGAGTCAGGTTTATGGTGTAGCAACTTTTTATCATTTGTTTTCCCTTGCCCCTAAAGGTAAACATAATTGTGTAGTTTGTACAGGTACAGCTTGCTATGTGAAAGGCTCACAAGCAATTTTAACAACTTTAGAAACAGCCACCAAAATTAAAGCAGGTGATACTACCCCAGATGGGGAAATTTCCTTAATGACTGCTAGATGTTTGGGTGCTTGCGGTATTGCGCCGGCAGTAGTTTTTGATGGTGCAGTTTTAGGAAATCAAACCCCTGAATCAGTATGTGAAAAAGTGGGAGAATGGCAAAATGGAACTAAATGAATTATTAGAAATTGCTAGAACTGAACGTTCGCAAACTAAACCTGTACATATTCGTTGTTGTACTGCTGCGGGTTGTTTATCTTCTGGTTCTCAAGCTATCAAAGATAATTTAGATGCTGCGGTAAAAGCTTCTGGTTTAGAAGATCAAATACAGGTTTCCGGTGTAGGTTGTATGCGGCTTTGTTGTCAAGGTCCTTTAGTGCAAGTGAGTCAAGAAAAGCCGGAAGAAACCAAACTTTTTGAACAAGTTACTCCAGAAGATGCACCAGAAATTATTGCAGCAATACGGGGGAAAGAAACGAGTTTAAAACAGCAGAATTTGCAGCAACCATTTTTCACTCATCAATTACCAATTGTCTTAGAAAACAGTGGTAAAATTGACCCAGAAAGGATTCAATCTTATATTGTTGAAAATGGCTATCAAGCCCTGTTTCAAGTATTAAGAGAAATGAAACCTACGGAAGTAGTTGAAACCATTACAAAAAGTGGGTTAAGGGGAAGAGGTGGTGCTGGTTATCCCACAGGTTTAAAATGGGCAACAGTGGCAAAATCTCCAGGTGAGAAAAAGTTTGTTATTTGTAATGCTGATGAAGGTGATCCCGGTGCATTTATGGATCGGAGTGTGTTAGAAAGTGATCCCCATCGAGTATTAGAAGGAATGGCGATCGCCGCTTATGCCATCGGTGCAAGTCAAGGTTATATTTATGTCAGGGCAGAATATCCAATTGCGATTAAACGCCTAGAAACTGCCATTCACCAAGCCCAAAGATTAGGATTATTAGGTTCAAAAATCTTTGAATCGCCCTTTGATTTTAAAGTTGAAATTCGCATTGGTGCCGGTGCTTATGTTTGCGGTGAAGAAACAGCTTTAATGGCTTCTATTGAAGGTAAACGCGGTGTACCTCATCCCCGTCCACCCTATCCTGCTGAGTCCGGTTTATGGGGTTATCCCACCCTAATTAATAATGTGGAAACCTTTGCCAATATTGCCCCAATTATCAGAAATGGCGCTGAATGGTTTGCGGGTATTGGTACAGAAAAAAGTAAAGGAACAAAGGTTTTTGCACTAGCTGGAAAAATCCGTAACACAGGTTTAATTGAAGTACCAATGGGGACAACCTTACAAAAAATTGTCGAAGAAATGGGAGGAGGTGTTCCCGATGGCATCGCCAAAGCAGTACAAACAGGTGGCCCTTCCGGGGGATGTATTCCTGCTTCTGCATTTGCTACACCAGTAGATTATGAATCCTTAACTGCTTTGGGATCAATGATGGGTTCTGGTGGGATGATTGTCATGGATCAAACTACAAATATGGTGGATGTAGCGAGATTTTTCATGGAATTTTGTATGGATGAATCCTGTGGTAAATGTATTCCTTGTCGAGTGGGAACTGTGCAACTACATAATTTATTAACCAAAATTAGTGATGGTAAAGCAGCAAAAGCTGATTTGGAATTATTAGAAGAACTCTGCGACATGGTGAAATATACAAGTTTATGTGGTTTAGGCCAGTCCGCACCCAATCCAGTTTTTAGCACCTTGCGATACTTTCGAGATGAGTATTTAGCATTGATCAAGTAGGGGCGAAGCATTCGGAAAATAAATTTGGGAAAAAACCGATAATTTTCAGTCCGAATGCTTCGCCCTTACAAATCCTCCACGCATTCGGAAAATAAATTTGGGAAAAAACCGATAATTTTCAGTCCGAATGCTTCGCCCTCAGGATATCCAAGATTAAAGGATTTACAGGATAGAAATTAAGAGTTACAAAAAATATCTCTCAAACTCTGATTTCTCTGCGTCCTCTGCGGTTCGTTTATCAATATCTAAATCAGGACATAAAGGATCAAGAATTACCCATTACCAATATTATGACAGTAAAAACATTAACAATTAACGGGGAAATGATCAGCGCCCGTGAGGATGAAACCTTACTAGAAGCAGCACAGGAAGCAGGTATACATATTCCTACACTATGTCATTTAGAAGGTGTGGGAGATGTGGGTGCTTGTCGTTTGTGTTTAGTAGAAATTGCTGGAAACAATCGCCTTTTACCAGCTTGCGTTACCAAAGTAGCTGAAGGAATGGAGGTGACAACAAATAGCGATCGCTTGCAAAAATATCGGCGTACAATTATCGAAATGCTATTTGCTGAAGGTAATCATGTTTGTTCCGTGTGTGTAGCCAATGGCAATTGTGAATTACAAGATTTAGCCATAGAGATGGGGATGGATCATCTGCGGTTAGAATATCAAAATCCTCAGCGTCCTGTGGATACTTCTCATCATCTTTTTGGCGTTGATCATAATCGTTGTGTCCTTTGTACTCGCTGTATTCGCGTCTGTGATGAAATCGAAGGCGCGCATACTTGGGACATGGCCGGAAGAGGATCAAAATCTCACGTAATTACTGATTTAAGTCAGCCTTGGGGAACTTCTCAAACTTGTACTTCTTGTGGTAAATGTGTGAATGCTTGTCCTACAGGGGCATTATTTGATAAAGGTTCAAGTGTAGGTGAAATGGTACATGATCGGGGCAAAATTGATTTCTTAGTCAATGCACGAACTAAAAAACAATGGAATTTTTAGTTATTGATTATTAGCCATGAATTAACCAAATTACAATTTTATGCTACACCTGATTTACAAAAAGTTTGGGCATATATTTACAGTGGGAATATTGACAACTGTTATATTCCTGGGTTTAGGAAGTTTCACCTGCCAGAGTGCAATAGCGCAGCACTCCCTAGTAATTGGTGTAGTTACCAAAATAGAAGAAACATCAGGAGAAGTTCTTTATCGTTCACAAACAAAATTAGATGATAACTTAGGTAAAGTTTGGCAAGTGGTGTTATTTAAACAAGCTTACCCTGGAGAAAAGTCTAATATTAATTTACGTTTAGTTGGTTTTCCTGGTTCAGTGGAATTAATTCATCCCCAACCGTTAAGAATTACCTCAAAAACTGGTCAAAATTGGAAGGCTTCTGATATATTTTTAGATGAAGCGCCAGCCCCTACAATTGGTCAATATGATCTTACAGAAATATTGCCCCAATTGCCAATAGAAGTTCTAACTTTAGCAATACCTTTACCTGGAGATAAATCTATTAATATATCAGTTCCTATCAAGGTTGTAAAAGAATGGAAGTTATTAATTACAAATGAACAGGGATCATAAAATATGACTAAAATAAAATTTGCAACAGTCTGGTTAGGTGGGTGTTCTGGTTGTCATATGTCCTTTCTTGATTTGGACGAATGGTTAATCACCTTAGCCGCCCATGTTGATGTAGTTTATAGTCCCATCGCTGATATTAAAGAATATCCAGAAGGAGTGGATGTCGTATTAGTTGAAGGGGCGATCGCTAACGAAGAACATTTAGAATTAATTCACAAAATTAGAGAACGAACAAAAACCATAATTTCCTTTGGAGATTGCGCTGTTACTGGTAATGTTACCGCCTTACGTAATCTTGCCGGTGGTGCTGAACCAGCTTTACAATTAGCCTATGTTCAAGCAGCCGATATTAATCAAAAAATCCCCAATTCACCAGGTATTGTTCCGCCTTTGTTAGAGAGAGTTGTCCCTGTTCATAAAGTAGTAGATGTTGATATTTATTTACCAGGCTGTCCACCTTCAGCCCCTCGGATTAAGGCTGCAATTGAACCCTTATTAAGAGGAGAAAAACCCCCTATGGATGGACGAGAAATGATTAAATTTGGGTAATTTGGTAGTAGGTGATTGGGTGGAAAATAAATTACTAATCTCCTGACTCCTATTTTTCCAGAGGTAAATTATGTTAACAGCAGCAGATGTAATGACACAAGATGTGGCAATGATTCGCAGTTCAGCCACCGTCAAAGAAGCAATTGATTTAATGAAATCTAGAGACTGGAGAGCATTAATTGTAGATCGTCGTCATGAACAAGATGCCTATGGCATAATTTCAGAAACTGATATTGTTTATAAGGTCATAGCATACAATAAAGATCCCAATGAAGTCCGTGTGTATGAAATAATGACTAAACCTTGTATTGTTGTCAATCCAGAATTAGGTTTAGAATATGTAGCCAGATTATTTGCTAATTATCATCTTCATCGTGCGCCTGTAATTAGTGGTGAACTATTAGGAATAATCTCACTTACCGATATTTTAGCCCGCAGTAGTTGTTTAGAAAAACCGCGCTCATTTTTCTTAGAAGAAGAATTACAACACGAAATTAAAAAAGCTCGTCTTGTTTCCGCCGAAAAAGGTACTAATTCCCCCGAATCTGCCGCAGCTTGGGATGCAGTAGAAGAAATTCAAGCCGAAATTGCCCACCAACGCGCCAAAAAACCCCTAAAAACAGCTTTTGAAGAATACTGTGAAGAATATCCAGAAGCCGCAGAAGCTAGGATGTATGATTCGTAATTTACAGGATATAGTAGTAGGGGCAAAGCAGTTGCAGGACAATATTTACAATAATTAATCACATCTTATTTACAAATGCCTTGCCCTTAAATATTCTGGCAATTAGTATAGGTAGGTTGGGTTAACATAAGGAAACCCAATATTCCCTTAACTTTCTTGGGTTTCACTTTGTTCCATCCAACCTACAATTTTCTATTATTACCAATCACCTATTACGTATGAAAACAATTGTTATTGATCCGGTAACTCGTATTGAAGGTCACGCGAAAATTAGCATTTATTTAGATAATGATGGTCAAGTAAATGATGCCCGGTTTCATGTGACTGAATTTCGCGGTTTTGAAAAGTTTTGTGTCGGTCGTCCTTTCCCAGAAATGCCAGGAATTACCGCCAGAATTTGCGGTATTTGTCCAGTCAGTCATTTATTAGCATCAGCAAAAACAGGCGATCAAATACTAGCTGTCACCATTCCTAAAACTGCCACAAAATTACGCCGTTTAATGAATTTAGGGCAAATAGTCCAATCCCATGCTTTAAGTTTTTTCCATCTTAGCGCCCCAGATTTTCTGTTAGGAATGGACAGCGAACCAGCAAAACGTAACGTTTTCGGTTTGATAGCATCTGACCCAGAATTAGCCAGAGGTGGGATTCGTTTACGGCAATTTGGACAAGAAATTATTGAATTATTAGGAGGCAAAAAAGTCCATCCTTCTTGGGCTGTCCCTGGTGGAGTCAGTGACCCCTTAACATCAGAAAATCGTACTCATATTCAACAACGTATTCCTGAAGCTAAAACCACAGTTTTAAATGCCATAGATTTATTCAAAAGTTTGTTAAAAGATTACGAAAAAGAGGCTCAAACTTTTGGTAATTTTCCTAGTTTATTTATGGGGTTAGTTACTCCTGATGGTTTATGGGAAACCTATGACGGACATATCCGTTTTGTTGATAGTGCGGGTAACATTGTTGCTGATAAATTAGATGCTAATAACTATCATGAATTTATCGGTGAAGCAGTCCAAACTGATTCTTATTTGAAATCGCCTTATTATCGTCCTTTAGGCTATCCTGATAATAGTGATCATTGTCGTTTAGACAGTGGAATGTATCGCGTTGGACCTCTAGCCAGATTGAATGTTTGCAGTCATATTGGTACACCATTAGCAGATAAAGAATTAAAAGAATTTCGTAGTCATGGAATTGGTACTGTAAAATCTTCTTTCTTTTATCATTATGCGCGATTAATTGAAATTTTAGCATCTATTGAACACATTGAAATTTTACTTGATGATCCAGATATTTTATCAACTCGTTTGCGTGCAGAAGCTGGTATTAATCAATTAGAAGCTGTAGGTGTAAGTGAAGCCCCAAGGGGAACATTATTCCATCATTATCAAGTTGATGAAAATGGCTTAATGCTAAAAGTGAATCTGATTATTGCTACCGGTCAAAATAATTTAGCAATGAATCGTACAGTTGCCCAAATTGCTCGTTATTTTATCCAAGGTAGTGAAATAAAAGAAGGAATGTTAAACCGTGTTGAGGCTGGTATTCGGGCTTTTGACCCTTGTTTAAGTTGTTCTACCCATGCCATGGGACAAATGCCTTTACTAATAGAATTAGTGGCAAAAGATGGTACTGTCCTTAATCAAATTTCACGGTAGTGTTGATTTTGGATTCAGATTGATTCAGAACCCCGACTTCTTTTATTAATTGTGTCTATAAATGATAAATTGATCACAGAAGTCGGGGATTTTTTTACCTCACCTGAATTCTTACTATATTTGGTTCTTCAGTACCTAAT
>NZ_PGEM01000097.1 GCF_002934005.1 Cuspidothrix issatschenkoi CHARLIE-1
GTGCCAGTTGCGTAAGTCCTACTTAAATCTGCTATAAATCTAAAAATATAAAATCCAAAATCTAATGACTCGTTTTATCCATGATCAATTTGCTAAACAATATCTCACAGAACTATTTACACCCTGTGGTAAAGTAGAGACAAAAGATTTTTTCTCGTTCCTAGACTTTGACTAGGAATGCCTAAAATGAGGCTAAACTTATAAAATGATAACCGAGATAGCGCCTCATGTACAGCCTTCCTCCGCAGAGCTAGGGAACTATATTAATAACAATAAATAACCATGATCTTCCTAGAACTAGTCCTGCAAAACTTCGGTCCCTACGCTGGTAAACAAATCATCAACCTTAACCCTAGAATTGATGAAGATAACATCCGCCCCATCATCCTTTTAGGAGGTATGAATGGAGGAGGAAAAACCACCCTAATGGATGCTATTCGTCTCGCATTATATGGACAACGCGCCCAATGTTCCACCAGAGGAAATCTTAGTTATAGTGATTTTTTAAATCAATGCGTCAATAGTCAAGCTAACCCCATAGATAAAACCCGAATAGAATTAGTTTTTGAACATATAGAAGATGATAAACCTGTTAAATATCGTGTCGTGAGAACTTGGGAAAAAAATCCCAAAGATGGTAAAGACTCATTAGGAATTTTAGGAGATGATGAAACCTGGCCGCAATCTTTAGCTAATATTTGGGATGAATATATAGAGAATATTTTACCTATAGGTATTTCTAATTTATTTTTATTTGATGGTGAACAAGTTAAAGAACTTGCAGAACAAGAAACTCCTCCTCCCGTAGTTGTTGATGCAATTAATGGACTTTTAGGTTTAGAATTAGCTGATAAATTAGCAGTTGATTTAGAAATATTAGTCAATCGCAAAAAAAAGGAAAATGCTGATAATGAAGATTTAGCTAAATTAGAAGAACTTGAAAACCGTCTTAGTGAACAACTACAAAAACAGGAAATTAAACAAGCTGAATTAATCACTTTAGAAGCTGAGAAAAAACTATTAAAAACTCAATCTGACGAGGCTTTAGATAAGTATATGGCTGAAGGTGGAAAAATTGCTGCTGAACGTAGTCAATTAGACACACAAAAAGAAAATCAAGTTAAAAATGCAGAAAACGTCCGTAAATCTTTATGTGAATTAGCTGAAGATGTTTTACCTTTGGCTTTAATTCCTAACTTATTATCCCAAATCCAAATCCAAGGTGAAAAAGAGTTTAAAATTCAACAAATTCAATTAGCAAAGGATGTATTAATTGAGAGAGATAAGCGTTTAATTAATTTGCTAAATCAGTTAAATCTAGAATTAGATAAAATTAAGAATATTCAAAATTTTCTGTCTCAGGATATAGATAATTTATATGCCGCTAATTCATCTACAGAAATAAATTGGTTAAATGCTGATGAAGAAAGTTTAAGTTTGCTGGACAATTTAATCTATCGTTTGCCCAATGCCCAAAACCTGGCACGTAAACAGTTATTAGAATTGCAAAATTATGAAGAAGAAATTATCACAATAGACAGACAAATTCAAACCGCAGCAGCACCGGAAGAATATATAAAATTACAAAAAGCACGGGAAAAAGCACAAGCTGAATTAAATAAAGTGAATACCAATTTTGAGTTACTAACTCGCACTTTGGGAGAATTAGAAATAGCAATTAATAAAACTAAAAAAGAGTTAAATAGTTACACCAGCGATAACTTGAAATATCAAAGCACAGAACATTTAATTAATGCTGCAACTAAAGTACAGAATACATTAAAGATATTTAGAGAAAGATTGACTTTAAGAAAGTTAAATAAATTAGAAGAAGAAGTCAAAAATTGTTTTTTGTATTTATTACACAAATCAGATTTAGTACATCGAATAGCTATTGACGCTAAAAGCTTCGGCTTATCATTATATGATTTAAACGGTAAACCAGTACCTAAACATCGGTTATCAGCAGGAGAAAAACAATTATTAGCGATCGCTTTTTTATGGGGTTTAGCGAAAGTATCAGGAAAACGCCTCCCCGTTGCTATAGATACCCCCTTGGGAAGACTCGACTCATCACACAGAAATAACCTAGTAGAAAGATATTTTCCCTCAGCAAGTCATCAAGTAATTCTCCTTTCCACTGATACCGAAATTAGTAAAAAAGAAGTCGAACTATTGAGAGAAAATGAAGCCATAGCGCGAGAATATCTCCTCCAATATAACTCCGGGAAAAGAGAAACCACAATAAACCCTGGTTATTTTTGGTAATCGGTCTAACCACCAATTACCAATTACCAATTACCAATTACCAAAATCATGGAATCACCAATAGAACGTATTAGACTTTCTCAAACAGCCAAAGATCAACTACTCAAACTCAAACGTAACACCAAAATAGAACAATGGAATATACTATGCCGATGGGCGTTTTGTCGTTCCCTCGCTGAACCCGCCATACCCACACCTGTACCCATCCCCCAAGATAGCAACGTCGAAATGACATGGCGCGTATTTGGGGGAGAAGTGGCCGATATATTGCTATTAGCACTCAAACAACGCTGTCACAACGACGGTTTAGAAACAGATAGAGAAACCCTCATTACCCAATTTCGCCTCCATCTACATCGGGGTATTGGTTATCTTGCCGGCGATCCAAATATGAAGAGAATTGAAGATTTAATCGAACTAGCAACAAACAAAGTAAAGTCAATTTAACCTGTGCGTAAATCCATTGAGGACATCAGATTAACCAAAACTACCAGTTGGGTAACAACCACAGATGCACAGATATTTTTCTTAGTCCCTATTGTAGCTGTTTGACTCGGTTTGCTACTATTACCTATGGTTGCCCCTTGGAATCCCAAAGCATTGGCAACAAGCAGACCAGGACTAGAAGAAGAAGATATATGGGAACCCAAGTAGTTATTCTTGTCGGTACAATTGTTCTGATAGTTACAGGTCTATTACTGGGCTATGTAATTTCACAATTAGTTCTCCAAAATCTGGCTTTTAACTTCCTCACCTTTCTAGGAACACTAAGCCTGATCATCATTTTTGGTACACTTTATTACGTCTTATTTTGGCAACTACGGCGCGAACCCGTGCCAGCACTCAATCCCAGCATTCCCAACCCAGAAGACGAAGAGGTAACAGGTAACTACCTGAAAAATCGCCTCATTGCTAGATTATCTGGAGATGTGGCTGCTGCGGAAAGACTAATTGAACAAGCCAAACAAAACTATCCCGGAATGCCAGAAAATTGGTATTGTGAAAAAGTTTTGGATGAATTAGCAGAAGATCAACAATCTGAGTAAAAAATTAGCTTTTTGCTTCTTTGTGATCCTCAATGTCTAAGTTGGCCTCAATTTTTAGATTTCGCTAAAATCAATAGTGTTGCTATTTATTTACAATCAACAATATGTCTATATTGCGTCAATACATTGCGCCATTAATTGCCGTCTTGATATTTACTGTGGCTTTAGTAGCAGTTAGCGCTCGGATATTTTTACCCTCGGATATGGCTGCACCTGCACCCATTGGTATTGTTATTCGTAATTCCTAATTGAAGTTATAGCAAGAGGCAGAAGGCAAAAAGATCCCCGACTTCTTTGAAGAATTTATCATTTATAGGCACAATCAAGAAAAGAAGTCGGGGATCTAGTACCGCAAGGCGGAAGTCAAAAGTCAAAAGTCAAAAATAATATGGCGTAAGCTTTTTAGTGGTTGAGAATGGTTGTTTTATTTACGCCGTGCTGTACTAGGCATGAACAAGTGTAAATTTTGACTGTTGCCTATTGCTTTTGAGCAAAAATTTTAGATTTTAGATTAAAAAATAATCGAAAATCTAAAATTGTGTTACCACTAACAATTAACTAATTTTGAATTTACTTCCAGGGTATTCCATCCATCAAGGTTCTACCTTAGATAAAGCGCTCTTGGTCAAGTTTATCCAACAAAGTTACCAAGAACAATTTCCCCAACAAGACTTTTCCCACCTAGCGCGGACAGTTGAACAATACTTTTATCGTGATACTCCTGTATGGTGGGTATATCCAGAAGAAATTCCCCAACATAGACCCATAGCCTGTTTATGGGTGGGAAATGCTATAGATCAAGTGAGTGGCGATCGCCATCCCCATATTTTTCTCCTCCATGTCATCCCAGAATATCGTCGTCAAGGTATTGGCAAAGCCTTAATGCAATACCTGGAAAATTGGGCTAAACAAAGAGGGTATAACCAGATCGGACTGCAAGTATTTCTCTCCAACACACCCGCATTAAATCTTTATCATCAACTCGGTTATCAAGAACAATCCCTATGGATGATAAAATCACTCCATTGATGCCCCATGCCTAATGCCCAATTAGCAACTACCAACCTGTCAACTGCTATATTGATATAGGGGTTAATACAGCAGATTGCACATCCGTGAGGTACAAACTGAACAACCAAAAACCAAGTAGCAAGGGTGTTTTACCTCCTGCCTCCTGCCTCATACCTCCTGCCTTCTGCTATATGTTGATCGGATAACACGCGAATCATGATATACGACGAATACGAACTCAGCTTACTTGATAGCGACGCGGATCTAGAAAGCCCACTAGACCAAATAGAACCACTTTCTGAGGAGTCAGAAGCACAAAAACCTGATCCAGAATTAATGCTGGAACTTTTACAAAATCCCCAGCCACAGCAGAGGATGTTAGCAGCGCGTGCTTTCTGTGATATTCAAGATCAACGGGCAATACCCCATCTTATTAACCTTTTAACAGATAATTGTCCCCTAGTGCGAGTCAGTGCCGCCTATGGCATCGGACGTAACCCCGCCCTGGAAGCAGTAGAACCATTAATTAATCAACTAAACTGTGATTTAAACGGTTATGTTCGCAAAGGAGTCGTCTGGGCATTGGGAAATTGCCGCGATCGCCGTTCCCTCGCACCCCTTACCGATGCCCTCAGAACCGATATTCCCGCAGTTCGTCTCTGGGCAGCCAGCGCCTTAGCACAGATGGCACAAGTAGGATATGAAGCCATAGTTGGCGCTATTCCCTCCTTGATCGAAGCCCTTGTCCAAGATCCCATCGCCGCAGTCAGAAGTAACTCCGCTTGGACTATTGGCCAACTTTGTAAAGAACTACCATCTAACGTCGTTTATGCCACAGCTATAGACGCACTAATTCAAGCCTTTGCCGAAGACAAAGACCTGGGAGTGAGGGCAGATACCAAAGCTGCACTTTTAGGAGTAGGTGATCCCCGCGGTTTGCAACTAATTGAAACCCTCGAACAAGAAGGATGGTTTTAGTTGCATTTGCGCCTATAGTAGGAGGCAGTGGTATGGCTAACGCCACGCTTTGCGAAGGGCTATACGCTCACCAACCGGGGCAGGAGGTAAAGCCTGATCCTGTATGATTTTTAAGTTTTGGCACTTCGACTATGGCTACGCCACGCAGGCTATTGCTCAGTAACCGTTTGTATCTCATTCAACTGCATACTGTTATATAAATTTTTCTCAATATTTACATTAGAAATATCTTGTTGAAGTTTCAGTTCTTCTACAAGTAGTGAATATTCATCGGTAGATTTCTGACTAGAAATTGCCAAAGTATTAGCATCTACTGTTAAGAAATCTTCTTGTAGATCGTCTAACATTAATTCTACATCATCA
Organism: Cuspidothrix issatschenkoi CHARLIE-1; assembly: GCF_002934005.1. Taxonomy (GTDB): domain Bacteria; phylum Cyanobacteriota; class Cyanobacteriia; order Cyanobacteriales; family Nostocaceae; genus Cuspidothrix; species Cuspidothrix issatschenkoi. The sequence goes on from NZ_PGEM01000097.1 coordinate 5,667, forward strand.
TAAACTCTAATTAAAGAACGAAGTTGATCAGAAACAAATCCCTCTTTAACAGTGTGGTTAAGGTAGGTTAATAAAGGATCAAAAAACTCCGCTATATTCAATAAAACAATAGGTTTTTTGTGAATATCAAGGTGCGCCCAAGTCACAATTTCAAACAATTCATCAAGTGTTCCCACACCACCAGGAAGCGCAATAAAAGCATTTGATAATTGATACATCATCGCTTTGCGCTCGTGCATACTATTGGTATTAATAAGTTGAGATAGTCCAGAATGAGCAATTTCATAGGGGGTTAAAATTTCTGGAAGCACACCGACAACATAGCCTCCAGTTTCTAAACATTCTGTCGCAATTGTACCCATTAACCCAATAGAAGCACCACCATATACTAAACCTATTTCTCTTTTTGCCATTTGTTTAACAAGATGACCGGCAATAGTTTGATATATGGGGTTATTTCCGGATTTAGAACCACAAAAGACGCAAATATTAAACTTTGGACGCATTATTTTAGTTTCTTATCAGAATCATGATTTACATAATTACAGCACTTTGCGCGACCAATTGGAACAGGATTCATCTTGATTTTCCAATTTATTCCCTATTGCACCTAACTGTTACGGAAAAGTCCTGTATATTAGCAAGTAATAGGAACAATTAACAAGGAGTTTACAAAAGATGGAAACCAAACCCATGAACCCATCACTAGGACTCGCTGATATTCCTCCTGGCTATATTAATATTATGGGTTATGTTGACCAATCAGAAGTTAATGGACCCGGTTGTCGTGCAGTTGTTTGGGTACAAGGTTGTAACCGTGAGTGTCCTGGTTGCTTTAATCCTGACTCCTGGGCATTTGAGATTAATGAATTAGTTGCAATTGATACCCTAGCCGAAAGTATTCTCAAAAATCCCCATAATACAGGTGTAACTTTTTCCGGTGGTGAACCATTTTGGCAAGCACCCGCATTAATAATTTTAGCTAAAAAGTTAAAGGCTGCCGGTTTAAATGTTATGTCTTTTACTGGTTTTACTCTCCAGCAATTACAATCAGATTCTGCACCTCCTGGGGCAAAAGAATTATTAGCAGAATTAGATATTTTGATAGATGGCCCTTTTGTGAAATCTCTGGCAATTAATTCTCCTGATTCTCCCGTTTCTTCTAGTAATCAAAAGGTGAATATTTTGAACCCAGAATTTGCAGATAAAATTACTTGGGCAAGTGATCAAATTGAAGTCCATATTCTCAAAGATGGAAATCGCATTGTTACAGGTTATCAAGGTTTGTTGCAATTAAGTTAATTTTAGGAATCCTGAAAAGTCAAGATAAAGCAGATTGTATGTAAGTGAGATAAAGATGCGATCGCTTTTCTAAGAATATTGGAGAGCGATCGCTCTCAATGGGCAAATTGTTGGACGTTAATCTGTTAAAATTTGTTCATGTAAATAACTGCAAATATAAAAACAATGAAACATGACCAGCACTACTGCTCCCTTTTGTTGTAGCAAAAAGCGCAGGACATTACTCCACGTGCCTCCTATGCTTTGTTTTCTGCCGTTTTTGGTGACGTACTCCACACACTCTCTTTCAGGTGAGTGTGGGCTTCTCAGCGACTCTTCTCTAAAAAAAGGTGAGCTTTGCAGCCCACCCCGAAAAATTAGAGAATATATTCTGGTAATTAACCTAACAAAGCCTTAGCTTTAGCTAAAACATTATCAACAGTAAAGCCAAACTTCTCTAAACAAGTACCACCAGGGGCAGAAGCACCAAAAGTATCAATACTTACGGTGTCGCCTTCAGTTCCAACATATTTGTGCCAACCGAAGCTACTAGCAGCTTCCACAGAAAGACGCTTAGTAACAGATTTAGTCAGAACAGATTCTTTATAAGCTGCATCTTGTTGATCAAACAAGGTAGTAGAAGGCATAGAAACAACGCGAACCTTCTTACCTTCAGCAGTTAATTTTTCCGCCGCACTCACACAGAGGCTTAATTCTGAACCAGTACCAATTAAGATAATATCTGGTGTACCTTGGCTATCTACAACTACATATCCACCCTTAGCCACACCTGCAACGGATGTACCTGCTAAGTTAGGAACGTTTTGACGAGTGAACGCCAATAAACTAGAAGCATTATCCTTAGACTTCTCAATTGCTACTTTGTAAGCGCCAGAAGTTTCGTTGCCATCGGCGGGACGAATTACTGTTAAATCAGGAATAGCCCGTAAAGAAGCTAGGGTTTCAATGGGTTGGTGAGTAGGGCCATCTTCACCTTGACCAATGGAGTCGTGAGTCATGACCCAAATTGCGCCAGCTTCAGACAAAGCAGCCAAACGAATAGCAGCCCGCATATAGTCGGTGAAAATCAGGAAGGTTGCACCGTAGGGTATTAAACCAGAACGATGTAAGGCCATACCGTTACAGATTGCACCCATGGCGTGTTCCCGGACACCAAAGTGAATGTTGCGGTTGGCAAAATGTCCTTTTTGGAAGTCCCCAGCACCTTTGAGTTCAGTTAAGTTAGAGTGGGTTAAGTCAGCGGAACCACCAATTAATTCAGGTAAAACAGCACCTAATTTGTTGAGGCAGATTTCTGAATGTTTACGGGTGGGCTGTGCTTTATCTTCGGTTGTATAGGTAGGCAATACTTGATCCCAACCGTCTGGTAATTTGCCGCTTACGAAACGTTCAAATTCCGCCGCTTCTTGGGGATATTTAGCTTTGTATTGTGCAAATGCTTTGTTCCATTCGGATTCGTAATCTGCACCACGTTCAACAGCCTTGCGGGCATGGTTGAGAGCATCGGTGGGGATTTCAAATGGTGCATAGTTCCAACCCAAATTTGTGCGGGTCAATGCTGTTTCATCAGGACCCAATGCAGCACCGTGAATACCTGCGGTATTTGCTTTGTTAGGTGAACCATAACCGATGGTGGTTGTCACCTTAATCATGGTGGGTTTGTCGGTGACAGCTTTTGCTGCTTCAATGGCTTTGGCAATTCCTTCTAAATCGGTGTTACCGTCTTTAACGTGGAGAACGTGCCAACCGTAGGATTCAAACCGATTGGAAACATCCTCGGTAAATGCTACGTCGGTAGAACCGTCAATAGAAATGTGGTTATCATCATAAAGAGCAATCAGTTTACCTAACCCCCAGTGTCCTGCAATAGAAGCAGCTTCACCAGAAATTCCTTCCATGTTGCAACCATCACCAAGAATTACATAAGTGTAGTGGTCAACAATTGTGGCATCGGGTTTGTTAAACTTAGCAGCCAGATGGGCTTCGGCTACCGCTAAACCCACAGCATTGGCAATACCTTGTCCTAAAGGGCCAGTTGTGACTTCTACGCCATCGGTAACAAAGTTTTCAGGGTGGCCTGGGGTCTTAGACCCCCATTGACGAAATTGCTTGATGTCGTCTATGGTAACGCTATCGTAACCTGTCAAATACAGTAAGGCATACTGCAACATTGAGCCATGACCAGCGGACAAAACAAAGCGATCGCGGTTGAACCACTGGGGATTTTTGGGATTATAACGCATGAAGCGATCCCAAAGTACAAAAGCCATTGGGGCAGCACCCATGGGTAGTCCAGGGTGTCCTGACTTGGACTTTTCTATGGCATCTACAGCCAAAAAGCGAATCGAATTAATACAAAGTTCTTGGATGGATTGGGTTGCAACAGCCATAATCTCTTATTGTTAACGACGGTTTAGGAGTCTTTTTAGCTTTCTCTTTCTGGGTTCATGATTAAAGTGATCCCACTTTCCTCATCATCCCATTGTCAATTGTTCATAGACAAGCGGGATATTCTGAGTTTTTGGTGATAAATAAAGCCAATAATTTGGTTATCCTGAACTAACAGTTCAGTTAGGAATGATCTCTATCATACTTGCCACGGGTTCACTTCTAAAAAGCTAACCAGTAGCAAAATTTCAGGAGTCACCGAGTCACCGAGTTCAGGAGGAAGAAGAAAGAACAAAATTTTTGCCCTCCCCTGTTCCCCTGACAGTCACTAGGGAGTGAATTTCTTGAAGGCCAAAGTAACATTATGACCACCGAAGCCAAAGGAATTGGATAAGGCTACCTCAACTGTTTGAGCGCGAGCAGTATGGGGAACATAGTCTAGGTCACATTCTGGATCAAGATTTTCGATGTTGATGGTGGGGGGAATTTGATCATTAGCGATCGCTAAAATAGTCGCCACAGCTTCAATGCCACCTGAACCACCTAACAGGTGACCTGTCATGGATTTAGTAGAACTAATTGCCACTTTATAGGCATGGTCTCCCAAAGCTTTCTTAATCGCGGCAGTTTCATTCACATCATTGGCTGGTGTACTCGTACCATGGGCATTAATGTAACTTACCATTTCTGGTGCGATCGCTCCATCTTTTAAAGCCAATTCAATGGCTCTAGCCGCACCTAAACCACCAGGTACAGGAGCAGTCATGTGATAAGCATCACAAGTCATGCCATAACCAACAATTTCCCCATAAATCCTGGCCCCACGACTCAGGGCGTGTTCTAATTCTTCTAGAATTAAGATTCCTGCCCCTTCTCCCATCACAAAGCCATCCCGATCTCGATCAAAGGGACGACAAGCATGGGCTGGATCATCATTGCGAGTTGATAATGCCCGTGCCGCAGCAAAACCCGCCACTGATAAAGGCGTAACTGCTGCTTCACAACCACCGCAAATCATGGCCTTAGCGTATCCCCCTTGAATTTGGCGGAAGGCATCACCAATAGAATTAGAACCAGCCGCACAAGCAGTTACAGAGCAAGAATTTGGACCCTTTGCACCGGTATGAATTGCCGTTAATCCCGCTGCCATATTGGCGATCATCATGGGAATCATGAAGGGACTACAACGATCAGGACCGCGATTCAAATAAACAGTTTGTTGATCTTCTAAGACCTTAATCCCACCAATTCCAGAACCGATGATCACACCAATTTGTTCAGCGTTGAGATCATCAATTACTAAACCTGAATCGGCAACAGCTTGTTTAGCGGCTGATACACCCAATTGGGAAAATCGATCCATCCGCTTGACTTCTTTGCGGTCTAAGTAAATACTTGGATCAAAGTTTTTTACTTCACCGGCAATGCGACAATCATGTTTAGAAGCATCAAAAGCAGTGATATAGTCAATACCATTTCTGCCACTTAATAATCCTTCCCAATATTCGGCTAGTGTGTTACCAATAGGTGTAATCGCGCCCACACCTGTTACAACAACGCGCTTACGTTTATAGTCTGTCATGATTACATTAAATATGGCGAGAAAGCAGCAGCTTGAACAGTTGGGAGTGCTGAGTTCCGAGTCAAGTATCCTTAGTTAAGAGTATACTGTTTGCTCAATAATTATGGACTTTTGGGGCTTTTTTGTAGTCAAACTAATAAGCTTAGTCACTCAACACTCATGTACTGGCGGGTTTACCCAGATCCTACATAAATTCCGGGCTATTTTTAAACCCGCCGATACAAAATCATTACTTATCTAAGCAGATTTAGTAGCTTGTGTTGCAATGTAATCTACTGTATCCTGAACAGTCTTAATTTTTTCAGCATCTTCATCAGGAATTTCGATCTCAAATGCTTCTTCGAAAGCCATGACTAGCTCAACTGTATCCAGGGAATCAGCCCCCAAATCATCAACAAAACTCGAGTTCGCTGTAATTTTTTCCTCGTCTACACTGAGTTGATCAGCGATGATTCCTTTGACCTTCTCAAAAATATCTTCTTGGCTCATATAAAAGTCCTTAACAAGTTGCTATGATTTGCTCTAAATGAACAATCTTTTTTTGGGCATATACATCTTATCGGAAAGGGTGAACCTGCGTATACGTTCTATTGTGAAAACTGGGGATTCAATATCAGAAAACCTAATCAACTGAATATTAAGCATTGATTCAGAATTGAGCTATCATCCTTTAAATCTAAATTTAAACCAAATATAGTTTTATGCTATCTAAAACACTCAAGTACGCTTACTATCCAGGTTGTGTAGCACAAGGAGCTTGTCGCGAACTATATATATCTACCCAATCTCTTACCCAAGCCTTGGGTATTGAACTGATTGAACTAAAAAAAGCCTCTTGCTGTGGTTCAGGTACATTTAAAGAAGATTCCCAACTCTTAGAAGATACAGTCAATGCCAGAAATATCGCTTTAGCTGAATCATTGAATCTCCCTTTGCTTACCCATTGTAGCACTTGTCAGGGTGTAATTGGTCACGTTGATGAAAGATTAAAGGAATGTCAGTCAACCAATCCCGAATACTTGAACAAAGTTAATGGGTTATTAGAAAAAGAAGGCTGTTCACCTTATCGTGGAAGTACAGAAGTTAAACATCTTCTTTATGCTCTAGTTACAGATTATGGTTTAGAAGCAATTACCCAGCGAGTTACTAAGAAATTAAGTGGGTTAAAATGTGCAGCGTTTTATGGCTGTTATCTGCTTCGCGCTCAAAAATCTATGCCCTATGATGATCCTTTTGCACCGGAAGCCATGGAAAATGTCTTTCGGGCAGTAGGGGCAACACCTGTATATTATCGTGGCAGGACTCAATGCTGTGGTTGGCCTTTATCCAGCTACGCAACAACAGAATCTTTTCAAATGGCCGGAAATCATATTCAAGAAGCTTTAGCTAAGGGTGCTGATTGTATTGTTACACCGTGTCCTCTGTGTCATTTGAATTTGGATTCTCGTCAACCAGAAGTAGAAAAAGTCATCGGCCAAAAGTTAGGTTTACCAGTTTTACATTTACCCCAATTAATTGCTTTAGCTTTAGGTGTAAGTCCTAAAGAATTAGGTTTAGAAAGACATATTGTGTCTACAAAACCTGTGTTGGAAAAATTGGGATGGTGACAGTTGACAGTTGACTGTTGACTGTTGACTGTTAAAAATAAATTTTAGATTAGTGAATAAAAAAGATATTTACTCTTACCTCTTGCCTCTCAATACTTTTCGGTTAACCTCAAAAAACGAAATCACGTAGGTTGGGTTGAGGAACGAAACCCAATATTTACAAGGGTTTGTTGGGTTTATTGCCTCTTGGGCAGTGCATGGAGATCCGGATAACATAGACAGTTTTTTAGATCCCACATTCCGCACTTCAATTTGTAGCATATATACAAGTATCATAAGCAGCAGAAGGGGTGAAATATAAATACGTAATTCTGGCGGTAAAAATATGGACTCCAATTATGATTACACAAGGATATTCCCGTGACCATCGCCCAGACTTAAAACAATGTTAAGTTTTATGAAGTAGGAAATAGGTATTGAGCCGATATAGGGGTAAAAACCTGCAAGATAATACTGAAACCTTTAGGCTAGTTCCCTCCGGGACGCTCCGCGTAGCTTGCTTCCCTGCAGGGGTACGCTATCGCTTCCTCATACAACTATGGTGGCGTAGTATCAGTCAAAAGCCAGTTACACAGAGGCAGCACCTTTACAGTTCACACTACCTCTGGACAACTTAAAAACTAAGCATTAGTAAGTAGGTGGGCTTTAAAAATTGTCGTTATAGCAAGGCAAGAGGCAAGAGGCAAAAGGCAAGAGTGAAGAAGTTTTCAGAGATTTTACTTTTCTTCACACATTTTGGTTATCTCACGTCCACTTACTTAGTTGTGTTTTTGCTATTACAGCCGCATTCATTTTGATTTGTTGTACCGCACTGGCAAACTGTGCAGGTACATGGAGAACAAGTGCATGAAGAACAGGTGCATGGAGAACAGTTACATGGAGAACAGGTACAGCCGATTGATTGAGTAGTCATAAAATAATTCCTAGAGTTGAAATATTGATGTTAATGACAGCTTACAATCTCCACCTGAGTGGAGAGTCAAGGGGTAAAATGAACAATTCAGCAGAAACTAAATATGTAAATTTGGGCAAATGATGTTTTCTTGGGGCTGGGGATTTTCATCCCAGTTTTGTAAAGTGTCATAGAGTTGTTGACGTAATACAGTCATTTCTTGAATTTGTAGATCCGTTGCCTCTATATGTCGCTCTAGTTTGACTCTTAGCTCTGTACAGGGTAATTCTCCGCGATCAAACACCGCCAGACAATCTTTTACCTCTTGTAAGCTTAATCCCAGCATTTGTAAGCGTTTGATGAATAATAGACGCTCGACAGTCTCGGACGGAAACAATCGAAAGTGGCCTTCCGTTCGCTCTGGCACTGGCAATAGACCAATTTCCTCGTAATAACGAATCGTCTTAATCGGTACTTGGCTTTTGGAGGACAGTTCACCAATTTTCATGGTTTTAGTTGGCAATATAGCTAGGTAATGGTGTTTGAGTAGCATCTGTGTCAAAAGTGCCATGTGCAACTAGCGCACCCACAACCAGCCACAGATTGCGCTTGAAGCAGAGGACGGACACGCCCGAAAATGCTGCTATTGCAATGGACTTAAGGGGAGCATGGGAGCGGTTATCCCTCAGTAGACTTTCACGCCTTAGCCATGCGCGATAAATTAATTGCGGCGTTTAGATCCCTATCTATCTTAAAACTACAGTTTTCACAATGAAAGACTTTCTTTTTTGTGTCCACAATTTGAGCAAGTTTTACTTGATGGATAAAATCTATCAGCAATTATGATTTCACAACCAAATTTCTTAGCTTTATATTCTAGCTGACGTTTAAATTCATGAAAACCACAATCAGCTACTTGTACTGAGCGCAGTCGAAGTATTGCTTGAGCTAACTTCTGGTTTGATAGCATCCCAGAAACATTTAAATCTTCTACTACTATCTTCGCGTGGTTTTTGCATAAGTAAGTAGTGATTTTATGAAGAGTATCTTTTCTCAAGTTTGCTATTTTTGCATGATGTCTAGCTAGTTGAATCTTAGCTTTATGCTTGTTATTTGATCCATTAACCTTCCTGGAGTAAATCCGAGATAGTCTTTTTAATTTAGTCAAGCCCTGTTTATAGTGCTTAGGATTAGGGATTTTTGATATTCTTCCTCACTGATTAAATCCTGATTGTTTTCTACCCGATCTAAAAATACTAATCCTTCTAAATGATCATATTCATGTTGAAATATGCGGGCGATAAAATCAGTTAATTCTTGTTTTTGTAAATTGCCATTGCGGTCTGTGTATTCAACTTCAATTGTTTGATATCTAGGAACTAAACCCCTAATTCCTGGCACACTTAAACAACCTTCCCAACCTTTCACCATTTCTGAAGAATGGGCAACAATTTGGGGATTTATCATTGCGGTTGGTGGCATTTCTGGGGCATAGGGATATCTGGCATTAGGACGGGAAGCAACGATAAATAAACGGTAAGATGCCGCTATTTGGGGGGCAGCAATTCCTACGCCATTAGCTTGAGCAACTGAGGCAATTAATTCATCAATGAGGTTTTGAATTTTTTCATCTTGGATATTCTCAACCCCTACAGCTTTTTGCCGTAAAATCGGATTACCTAATTTAATGATTGGTGCTAATTCATTCATTTTCTTAGAAGGGAACAGGGAACAGGGAACAGGGAATAGGGAATGGGAAACAGGGAATGGGGAATAGGGAATAGGGAATAGGAATTTTATCAATTACCAATTACCAATTACCAATATTAACAGGACTTACGCAAAACATACAAAAGTAGGGGTAATTCATGAATTACCCCTACGAAAGAATCAGGTTTTTGATTGCTTCGTGCGTAAGTCCTAATTAATTTTCTCTATTTACTGGTAAAGGTGCTGGTTTAACCAAAATTTGTAAATTTTTGCCATCACGCTCCACTTGCATTTGGAGAGCAATACCAATTTTACTGTTTTCTACTAATCTTTGTACTTCATCAACTTTTAATACTGGTTGATTATTAATACTTTTGATCACATCTCCTGGGCGGAGTCCAGCTATAGCAGCGGGGGAATTAGGAACAATTCTCACTAATAACACTCCTTGATCTGCGGATAAATTTATTTTATCGCCAAATCTGGCAATGATTCTATCCTTAACTTCGGGTGTTAGTGTTACCATTTGTATTCCCAAATAGGGATGATCTACTCTACCTTTGGCAATTAATTCTTGGGCGATTTTCTGGACAGTATTAATAGGAATGGCAAAACCTAAACCTTGAGCGCCTTGAATAATGGCTGTATTCATGCCAATGACTTCACCACGGATATTTAATAATGGTCCACCGGAGTTTCCAGGATTAATTGCTGCGTCTGTTTGCAGATAATCAACACGCTTATCACTAGCGCCAATATCACTACTAGAACGATCTGTGGCACTGATAATTCCAGAGGTGACAGTATTATTTAAACCTAAAGGATTACCAATAGCAATTACAGCTTCTCCTGGTTGTAAAGTATCAGATTGGCCTAATGCTAGGGCGGGTAAATTGTTGGCATCAATTTGAATTACTGCCACATCTGTTACAGCGTCTTCACCTAATACTTTACCCTTAAAAGTCCGTCCATCTTTGAGGGTAACTGTCACCGCATCCGCACCATCTACAACATGAGAATTAGTTAAAATTTGCCCAGATGAATTAATAATAAATCCTGAACCGCTACCTCTTTCTACCCTTTCTCTGGGTTGTATGGGCATTCTATTCCCAAAAAATCCGCGAAAAAAGGGATCGGCAAATTCGTCAGGAACTTGAGTGGTGATGGTTCGCGTGGAATCAATACGCACAACGGCATCTCCTACCTTTTGGACTACTTTCACAACAAAATTGGGATCTCCAGTGGTAGATAGAATTGGGGGGGGTGCTGCTGTGATAGCTGTAGAAGTTGTTTCTGCTTGGGGATTATTACTTTGCTCTGCTGAGGTATTTTGTTTCAGACTTGTACAACCTCCCAGCATCAAAACTGTTGCACCACAGACTGCAATCCATTTTTTGGTTTTATTTCCCAGGTTTTGGCGTAAAAACGTAATATGAATATTTTTAGTAGCTCGATGATGATTAATCTTTATCATGATTTTTGCTCAGTATTAGTTACTCGGTGTTAGGATATTGGCTACCTGGTTTTGATCAGAATGATTATAAGTGACATTAAGTAATTACGAATTAGAAATTAGGAATTACGGAACAAGGTGATGTAAATGGAAATTTCCCTAGATGATTTGTGGAATCATGTATTAGAGCGTTTACGGTTAGAATTAGCTCCTCCTACATTTGAAACTTGGATTAAGACGGCTTATGCACATCATTTAGAAAATAACTGTTTGGTAATATATGCCCCTAATCCTTTTGCCCGCAATTGGCTTCAGAAATATTACATTCATACTATTGCTAATGTAGTGCAAGATATTGTTGGTTATCCAGTAGAAATTTATATTACTGTAGTTGAAGATCATCAAGAAAAGAAAGTTTCTCATTTTGATAAAGCACCATTGGGGCAAGAATTACTATCTATTAATCATATTTTGACAAATCAAGCTATAAATACACAAAAGACTTCAGACCTAAATCCTAAATATGTATTTTCTCGGTTTGTTGTTGGTGCTAATAATCGTATGGCTCATGCTGCTGCGTTAGCTGTGGCAGAATATCCTGGAAGGGAATTTAATCCTTTATTTTTATGTGGTGGTGTGGGTTTGGGAAAAACTCACTTAATGCAAGCTATTGGTAATTATCACTGGGAAATATGTCCTGGTTCTAAGATATTTTATGTGTCTACGGAGCAGTTTACAAATGATTTAATTAGTGCTATTCGTGAGGATAGTATGCAAAGTTTCCGAGAACATTACCGGGCTGCGGATCTGCTCTTAGTTGATGATATCCAATTTTTGGAGGGTAAGGAATATACCCAAGAAGAATTTTTTCATACTTTTAATACTTTACATGAATCTGGTAAGCAAGTTGTTATTGCTTCGGATCGTCCTCCTAATAAAATTCCTAGTTTACAAGAACGGTTATGTTCACGATTTTCTATGGGCTTAATTGCAGATATTCAAACCCCTGATCTGGAAACGAGGATGGCAATTTTACAAAAAAAAGCTGAGTATGAAAATATTCGTTTACCTGGGGAAGTGGTTGAATATATTGCTTCTAATTGTACCTCAAATATTCGGGAGTTGGAAGGGGCATTAATTCGGGCTTTAGCTTATATTTCTATTTGGGGTTTACCGATGACTGTGGAAAATCTCGCCCCAATTTTAGGTACTCCTAGCCAGAAAATAGAAACGACTCCAGAAATTATTTTAAATATAGTTGCGGATACTTTTAAGATTGCCATTGAGGATTTAAAAAGTAATTCCCGTCGTCGAGAAATTAGTTGGGCTAGACAAATCGGGATGTATTTAATGCGACAGTATACAAATTTGAGTCTACCAAAAATCGGTGAAGAATTTGGCGGTAAAGATCATACTACGGTGATGTATAGTTGTGAAAAAATTACCCAGTTGCAAGGGAGTGATCAGGCTTTAGTTCAAACTTTACATCAATTAAGCGATCGCATCCAAATGGCTACTCATGCCCAAAAATAACAGCTTAGGTATAAGTATTTAGCTATAGCACTTGTTAATTTCCAGATCCCCGACTTCTATAATCAATTTATCATTTATGGACACAATCAATAAAAGAAGTCGGGGATCTTTTTACTTGATCTGAATCCTTAGGCTTAGGTTTAGACTTTTTCCACAACCAAGTATTTGATTTATTCCTCATTATCATAGCTAATCGTGGCTAATTATTAGCTTGTGGAAAAAACTAGATAGTTTTCCACAATTTTTCCACAGCAAAATAGGCTTTCAATTTTAGTAGTTATAACCCACATTCCGCACTTCAAAAAGTAGCATAATTAAACTACATCAACAGTCAATCAAAACTTATGGTTTGAACAATTACGTATCAATAGCAAACAAAATTATGAACGCAAAAAGTTAAGCTTTTATGGGTGTTTAAAAGCTGTTTCAAAAACAATATTTAATTGAAGGTGTGTAATAAGTTATAAAAAAGATAACCGATAAAATCGTAAAACTATAGAGAATAGTTAAGTTGAAAAATAATATTTTTGACAAGCATTAGGTAAAAATTGCAAGATATGACAGTGTGACTCCGTTAAGTTCAGAACTCGTTGAAATCCTTGTATCATCAAAAGATGAATACCTTGGAAGCACTGAAATATCCATCTTAATGTGGGAGATTCTGTTGGTTTA
>NZ_PGEM01000098.1 GCF_002934005.1 Cuspidothrix issatschenkoi CHARLIE-1
CTTACGCAAAACATCACGAAAGTAGGGGTAATTCATGAATTACCCCTACGAAAGAATCAGGTTTTTGATTCCTTTGTGCGTAAGTCCTATTAAATACTAAATTTGGAACGTGAGTAAAAGCAGTCATCAATACCTATCTGAAATTGAGTAAGCGATCGCTGATCCTGGAGGGTGTGTTGGTATAAGTCCTAAGCCCTATGATCAAATAACCATAAGGTAAATCCTGAATAGTTCACGTTTATCTCCAGTAGTAGAGACGTTCTGCAGGAACGTCTCTACAAGAATCAGTTTTATAATCAATGAAAGAGGATAAAATTCATAACATTAGCATAAAAACCTGAAAATACTCATAATTTATCACAGATGTTATCTTTAATAGATTCTATTAATCCCTGGTTAATGGGAGTAGGCTTAAATGCAATTTTACTGGGAATAGTCGCAATTATTCCCAAAAAATTGCTCACACACGCAGGTATACTTAATGCTGGATTATTAGGAATAATCATTTGGGGAACACTAGGTTGGCAAGGGTATCTAGTGGTAGTGTTTTATTTCATTGTCGGTTCTGGAGTAACGCGCATTGGTATGGCAGAAAAAGAAGCCGCCGGAATTGCAGAAAAACGTGCCGGTGCAAGAGGTCCAGAAAACGTTTGGGGTTCAGCTTTGATAGCAGCTTTATGCGCCTTGGGAGTATGGTTTTTACCTGATTTTAAATATTTACTATGTTTGGGTTATGTTGCCAGTTTTAGCACTAAACTTTCTGATACTACTGCCAGTGAAGTGGGTAAAGCTTATGGTAAAAGTACCTTTTTAATTACCACATTGCAACCAGTTCCTAGAGGTACAGAAGGGGCGGTAAGTTTAGAAGGAACATTAGCTGGTATGGTAGCATCAATAGCGATCGCTGTCATTGGTTGGGCAGTAAATTTAATTAATCCTCCCGGTATTATTTGGAGTATCATCGCCGCATTCATCGCCACAAATTTAGAAAGTGTTATTGGTGCAACTTTGCAATCTAAATATACTTGGCTAACCAATGAAGTTGTGAATATTTTTAATACTTTTATTGGTGCAAGTGTAGCTATTATAATAGGGTTAATTTACCAAAGTGTCTTTGTTTAATTGTTAGCGGGACTTAAACACTTTTGAGGAAGAAATAAGCCTCAAATCCTGCTGGGGTAAGGGAAATACATTAAATACCCAAAAACGCCTCTAACCCAGATATAACAACAAACCAATCAAAACGATGTCAAACCCCTTTAGGATATACGTTTGAGGATATTTTAAAAGTGTTTTTTGCCTAAGTCCCGTTAATCCCAAAAATCTTTTTTTAAACCTAACCACAGAGAAAAGATCAGAACAAATTATTAACTGAACTGTATTGTTTAATAATCAAGAATTAAGGAGTCAGGAGTGAGTATTAAATGTGTAAGTTAAATTTGTTTATCTACCTACAAATTCATTAGTCCAACACATTTAAACCCAAAGCGACTGCTCCCCACAAGGGTGCGTCATCACCTAACAAGGCGCGAACAATTTCAAAATTTACCTCTGGTAATGCGGTTTCTCTCGCTACTTTTCGTACCACAGTCCAGAAATTATCACCAGCTTTGGTGACACCACCACCTAAAACAAAGCGTTGGGGGTTCATGAGGTTGGCTACATTGCCAATACCTACTCCCAATGCCCACGCGCCTCTGTATAATACTTCTTGTGCTATTTCATCGCCATAGTCGGCGGCCGTACTGACTACTTTGCCTGTGATTAAGCTAAGATCACTACCTGTTAAATATCTCAGTATATCACCTCTGACCTTACCATCGTTGCTGGGTAGTTCATTTTCCAACATTTCACGGGCATTTTGCGCCATATAGGGGCCAGAAGCAAAACGTTCTACACAGCCCCGTTTTCCACATAAGCATAATGGACCCCTGGGGTCTACTACTATATGGCCAATTTCTCCCGCCATGCCTAATGCACCGCGCCAAGGTTTACCATCGAGTATCCAGCCTCCACCTACACCAGTACTAATGGTAATATAAAAGAGACTATCATATCCCTGTCCAGCTCCAAAACGATATTCTCCCACAGCCGCAACGTTAGCATCATTATCTATGCTTACAGGTGCTTGATAATCTTCTTCTAATATTTGTTTGAGGGGAACATTTTCCCACCCAGGAACGTGGTGAGATAGACGGACTAAACCTGTAGTTGCATCTACTGGACCACCAAAGCTGACACCGATGGCATCTGGTTTTTTTCCTTTTAATACGGTATCAAGTAGCGATCGCATAATTTCTAAATCATCCAAAGCGTCCCCATTGTTCGGCGAAAAGCGTGAATCATGATTTAACCACTCTTGTTCACCCGCTTTAACTGTTGCCGCCGCCAATTTCGTACCGCCAAAATCTAGAGCTAAAATTAATGTCATATAATTTAAAATAGAAAATTTACGCAACTACTATCAACCATTTACCATTATTACTTCATAATTATTTCCAGGAGGTTCATTGTCAACCATCCATCACTTCCCTTCGGGTAAGTGAGGGCTTGTAAAAGCCTAGTTGATCAAACTTAGTTCTTGACCGAACTACGTTAGAGGTAAGAGTTAAAGACCTACTGTAGCTAGTTCCCTGCTCTAGAACTTAAAAGTTAAACAGGCTTAAGGGTTAAACCAGTGCTTTTAAGATAGTTACCGATCTCTAACATTGTCGCAGCTAACATTACCCCAGAAATGGGAGGCTCTTCGGAGCAAAATATTATGTTCAAAGTATTTGTTTTAGACACTGAAAAAGTTTCAATATCTGGAGTCATATACTTTTAATTCCTAAACATTTTTCCCAAAAACCTCTAGTTGAGTTACGATAAATGAACAGATTTTTTTGTGCTGACAATTCACGAGAAAAACAGGAAGAAATCATTGGTACTGCCACCAACTACCAAACATATATTCTTGTAGAATGTCCAACTCCCTGGGTTTATGAAGCGTTTAATTCTAAATGGGTTCCAGACAACTTGCGGATGTTAGTAGAAAATATTAATCGTGCTAAATTACCAATTCGGTTTTTATTAATTGCCAATAATGAATCCCATAGAAAGGAAGAAAAAACTTTATTAATTTATCAACAGCAAGAGGGATTAAGTAATGGGTATCGTCAGCAAGAATTTAAGCTACCAAATATCGAACAAGTAGCAGGAGTTGTGGATAAATGGTTAGCAGGTGTGAGTGTTGATTATGAAATAGAATCTCATATTACCAGAGATATATTAATATGTACCCATGGTGGTCATGATCAATGCTGTGCTAGATATGGTAACCCCTTTTATTTTCACTCCCAAAATGCGATCGCTGATTTACAATTAAATCATGTCCGAATTTGGCGGTCAAGTCACTTTGGTGGCCACAGATTTGCACCTACCGCCATAGATTTTCCCCACGGTAGATATTATGGAGTTTTGGATCAAGATACTTTTAAATCAGTTCTTACCCATACAGGTGATATTCAATGTTTGAATAAAATTTATCGTGGTTGGGGAATATTACCCACTCCCCTACAAATTTTAGAAAAAGAACTGATGCTGGGCTTAGGATGGGATTGGTTTAATTACCAAGTAACAGGTAAAATTCTCGAAAAAAGTTTAGATAATCAGACAATTTTGGGTGAGTTAAGTTTTGAACAACCCACAGGAAATCTCTGTACATATCAAGCAAAAGTTGTCAAAAATGATCTGAAAACACAACCATTAAAAGTTTCTTGTCATACTGAACAAGAGACAGTATGTTTAAAATATGCAGTTTCTCATCTTTGGCTTGTAAGTTAAAAAGTAGCAACTTATAGTTAATATAGCAGGGCTAAATCTATCATTTAGTAATGAAAGAAGTCGGGGATCTGGATATGAATGAGTGCCATATCTGAATACTTACGAATTGATATTACAATTGGATCATAATCGCACACAAATTAATTCCTATTTCAGTTAAGCTAAAAAAGCAGTTTTTATCCTCAAAACAATGACAGCAAATAGTCCCACGATTTTGGCCTTAGACTTTGATGGAGTGATTTGCGACGGACTAATTGAATATTTTGAGGTAGCATGGCGTACCTATTGCCAAATTTGGTATCAAACTAACGATAAACCACCAGATGATTTAGCTTTAAGATTCTATCGTTTACGGCCTGTAATTGAAACTGGTTGGGAAATGCCTATTTTAATTAAAGCTTTAATTGAGGGTTTTTCCGATGAGAAAATTCTGCAATTATGGACAAATATTACTCCACAAATTTTAGCAGAAAATCACCTAGAAGCCAAAACAGTTTCTACACAATTAGATCATTTACGCGATGAATGGATCAAAACCGATTTAGACGGTTGGTTAAGTTTGCATAAATTCTATCCTGGTGTCATTGAAAGACTAAAAATAACTCTAGAAAGTTCAACTCAGTTATATATTGTCACCACCAAAGAAGGGCGATTTGTTCAGCAATTGTTACAACGAGAAGGCGTTAATTTACCACCAGAAATGATTTTTGGCAAAGAAGTAAAACGCCCTAAATATGAAACACTGCGGCAATTAATTGACAAGGCAAATACCCAACCCGTGAGTTTATGGTTTATGGAAGATAGACTGAAAACTTTGCAGTTAGTTCAACAGCAATCTGATTTAGATCATGTCAAACTTTTCCTAGCTGATTGGGGTTATAATACTCAACCAGAACGGGAAGCTGGCAAAAATGATCCGCGTATTCAACTTATATCACTCTCTCATTTTGTTCAAGATTTTTCCACTTGGTTATAGTTTTATAGACGTTCCACTGGAAATTTACCACCAACGCATTTCTAAAAAAGTTGTCTGTGAGGAGAGGGAACTCTTAACTGGGAACTCTTAACTGGGAACAGTTTCAACTATCTGGATATCCTCAATTTCTCATATCCGACTCGACTCGAATCGACCCGACAAGGAAAAATGCAACTGTTTTGAGACTCTATTTGCCAAAATCTTGCACTTACTTGTTCTTAAAATCCGCGAAACCCCTATTAATAAACGGTTATAGCTTTATTCAGCAAACCCTAATTACCAATTACCAATTACCAATTACCAATTACCAATTACCAATTTATGTA
>NZ_PGEM01000099.1 GCF_002934005.1 Cuspidothrix issatschenkoi CHARLIE-1
ATGAGGGGGTTTTGTTTTTGGATTTGTTATTGGAGTTTAGACTAAATCTTTTCTTGTAGGCTCAATCCCTTGCTGTATAACCCACATTCCGCAGATAAAATCCAATTCTGAATAATTATCACGAAAGATTCAGGGTTGTACAAACTTTACTCCAAAAATATTCTCAATAAATGAGATAAATTCCTAATAAACATTTTATAGTTCCTTTGAACTAAAATCCTGAAAACCCTTACCAAACAATGTTTTTGGAGATAATTATTTTTTTATTCTCCGCTTATGCGGAATGTGAGGTATAAGGTTTATGACTTACAAGACGTAAAATAACTTGGAAACCGTTAAAGCCTTGCCTAGAGAGACTTTGGCGGATTAGGAGGGCAAATTAGTCTAAACTCCAGTAAATCTGTAGTTGAGACAAAATCTTTAATTTTATATGGTTATAATTCAATTCTGGCTGTATCACCTTCTGAACGGACTCGTAAATTTTGCCAACCTAAATTTCGTAAATATATTTTTGCCGATCGCTTAACACAAGAAAAAAGGCTGCTGAATTCAGCAACCTTAGCATTAACTAACATTGTTTTTTTAATCAATAGATGCCAATTCAACAGATTGTAAAGGTTTTGTCGTATCTACTTTTGTATTAATTTCTGACCCCATTGTATGACTATGACTAGAATTTATCGCTGAAGATGAGTGATCTTGTGCCTCATCAGCCCTAGGTTCATGGATGATTAGGCGATCGCAGGGAATAGTATCCGATATAATCGCGCTGGCCATCATCCCAGTATGAATTTCCATTTGTGCTTCTTGGGGAACTTCAAACACTAATCTTTGTCCAGGAAAAACAACCCGTTCAAAGTACCAGTTGGGAATATTGGTGATACGCGCTACCTGGATCTTGCTCGTAGCATTGACGTAGCAGCAGAGAATTTTCTCTGAATGCTCTGGTGGTAGAGGATCTAATATCTGAGCCATAACTGCTGGTGAGCTATTTGTGCCACCATCTTACATTACATAACTAAAGCTAACATTGGATGATCCCCATTTGCTGTAACTCCGACTACCAACTGCAATTTTCTACATTATTTATATCTAAAGATATATTTATATCCTAAAAATTTTGTAAATAAATTTGTATTTATTTAACAAAACCCATCATCAATCACGATTTAGCTTTTCATTTCCGGTAAAATTTTCGTAAATTCTTTGTCACCAAGAATTTTAGCCTTTGATCCCCAATCTGGATTATGCCTAGTTGAGTCCAATTATGTTTTGCATCTAGCTCCAGAATTACAAAAGAATATCATCACTGAATTCATAAACTCGGTGTTATGGTAAATGTATATGAAAATTTTCTTCATAAAACCTCATCTATATATAACAAGCAGACTTTATTCAGTGTAGTTGTTCACAGCAAATTTTTTTTTACATATCACAAAAAGAGTGAAATGTCAAGAATAAAGTTGTTGAAATCAGCAACAACTATACCAGCTTCTAGTCTTTGCCACCACAACCCCAAGATACAGCTAAACCAACTATGAGCGAAACCAAAATTCTCTATGTTCGTCTTCCTTGTAACCCTATCTTTCCCATTGGGGTTGTTTATCTTTCCGATCACGTCCATAAACTTTTTCCCACCATACAACAACGGATTTTTGATTTAGGTACAGTTCCTCCCCTAGATTATGCTTCCGCCCTAGACAGATGTATTGATGAGTTTAAGCCAACATTACTTGTCTTCTCTTGGCGAGACATTCAAATTTATGCACCTGTAGGCGGACGAGGCGGCAACCCTTTACAAAACGCCTTTGAATTTTACTATGCCAAAAACCCATTCATCAAATTGCGTGGTGCGTTGGGGGGCTTGAGAATTTTTATTGCTTATTATGTAGAACTATGGCGTAACCTGGGATTAGTTAAACGGGGTTTAAAACGGGCCCAAAAATATCAATCTCAAGCCCGTGTAGTTCTCGGTGGTGGTGCAGTTAGCGTATTTTATGAACAGTTGGGTAAAAGTTTACCTTCAGGCACAATTATTTCTGTAGGTGAAGGAGAAACCCTCCTCACAAAACTGTTGAATGGAGAAGATTTTCGGGATGAACGCTGTTATGTAGCTGGAGAAAATCAGCCACGTCCTAGACTAATTCACGAACAACCCACACCCCTGGAAAAAACAGCTTGCAACTACGACTACATCGAAACCATTTGGCCGGAATTTAATTATTACCTGCAAGAACAAGATTTTTACATTGGCGTGCAAACCAAACGTGGTTGCCCCCATAATTGCTGCTACTGCGTTTATACCGTTGTTGAAGGTAAACAAGTACGAATTAATCCTAGTGACGAAGTTGTCGCTGAAATGCGAGAATTATACAATCGGGGTATTCGCAACTTCTGGTTTACCGATGCTCAATTTATCCCCGCCCGCAAATTCATTGATGATGCGGTGGAACTTCTCCAGAAAATTGTTGATTCGGGGATGACGGATATCCATTGGGCGGCATACATTAGAGCCGACAACTTAACACCCCAATTGTGTGAGTTGATGGTAAAAACAGGGATGAATTATTTTGAAATCGGAATCACTAGCGGTTCTCAAGAACTTGTCCGTAAAATGCGAATGGGCTATAACCTACGAAACGTTTTACAAAATTGTCGTGATTTAAAAGCTGCCGGTTTCAATGACGTAGTTTCTGTGAACTACTCCTTTAATGTAATTGATGAACGTCCCGAAACTATTCGCCAAACCATCGCCTATCATCGGGAACTAGAACGAATTTTTGGGGCTGATAAAGTTGAACCTGCTATTTTCTTTATTGGACTCCAACCCCATACCCATTTAGAAGAATATGCTTTTCAAGAGGGTATTCTCAAACCGGGTTATGATCCCATGAGTTTAATGCCTTGGACAGCCAAAAAACTCCTCTGGAATCCCCAACCTCTGGGTTCTTTCTTCGGTGAAGTCTGCTTGCAAGCTTGGCGACAAAATCCCAACGACTTCGGACGGGAAGTGATGAATATTCTAGAAACCAAATTAGGTTGCGCTGATTTGGAAGATGCACTGTCTGCACCTATAGAAAAACCAGAAAAACAGTTAGCAGGTGTATCCTAGAAGACATATATATTGGCATTGTCAGGGTAATTCATGAATTACCCCTACCCCATCCCCAACTCCTAATTCCATGTTACAAGGCTCAATTCTTCAAAAGTTAGAAGCATCTCACCGACATAGTATCAGACCAATTCGTTTTGGTGTGTACTATAAAAACACCTTGGTTGCTCTTTGCCATGCCCTAGAAGACCATATTTTGACTAACAATAATAATCCATTTGTAATTACCGCCTTTCAACAGGGTAAATGGTATCTACAAGAGGCTAACAGATATGCAGATATTGCCCAACGCAGCCGGGAAATAGTGATTATGGCGGCGGCTGATGCTGGTTTTACAGAACATCCCACCGGTCAATTAGCTAATGTGGATTTAGTGGGGTTAGCTACGGATGATCCTGTCGCCCAAGAATGGCATTTGATCATTTTAGCTCCTGATTACACAGCAATGGTAATTTGTCAAGAATTATCTGAAGCCGATTATGGGGTTGGTGGGTTGCCAACTGGCGATTTAGACCGGAAATTCTATGGTTTATGGACATTTGAACCGGAGTTAGTGCGGGAAACAGCAGTGTTAGCGATCGCCCATATTAAAAATTATGATCCTCAACTAGCAGACAAACTCAGTCAACACCAACAGGCAATTCACACAACTCCATCCTCCTCTACAGATGTGGCTACCGTCGTCGGTCGCGTCATTGATTATCTGAAAACAGGACTGGATCGCCAATTTATCCCGTCCACAGCCCACCAAAAATTCCTGGATCGTAACCTAGTATCCAACGAAATCCAAGCATTTTTACGGATGGCGCAATTAATTGATTTATCAGATATCAATAATCCCATGGCCGCCACCGAAGTAGCATCTATCGCCGAAACGATGGGGCAGTTGTTAGACTTACCAGCATGGCAAATCAAAAGATTGCGCCTAGCCGCCTTATTACATCGCATAGATCCATTACAGAAAGCTGAAAGCCTGATCACTCCCACTCACGTCACAACAGCTTATCAAGACGAAGCTCCTAGTTGCCCCCTGGCTTGTCCTTTAGTCCCAGGAGCGCAAGCACTCCGCATCATGCCCCAACTTAGAGCAGTTGCCCAAATTATTACTCACCAAACTGAATGGTGGAATGGTACAGGTGAACCAGCAGGTTTAGTGGGTGATGATATTCCTTTAGAATCGCGGATTTTGTCACTAATATCAGAATTTCAGTTACAAGCCAACGAGTATAAATACTCAAATAAAAAGGGAGCAGAAATATTTTCTCAAGCATTAGATCAATGTCGTAAACAACAATCTACACGGTTTGATCCTAAACTTATAGATACCTTAACTTTATTGGTCATGGGTTTACAACAAGGACTAGATTTACCCTTAATGACAACTAAAGTTAGCAGTGGTTTATGGTTACTAGATTCCCGATGGGATAGTCAGAGCAAAATTAGTGAGCAGATTTCAACTTACCCCCAATGAACATAGAAGCTATTAGATTAGGAAAAAACAAGCAACTTGCCGGTGCAAATTTAGAAGACGAGGATCTTTCTTTCGTAGATTTAAGGAAAATCAATTTAATAGGAGCTACCTTAGTCGGAACTAACTTTACTGGTTCTAAATTGGAAGGTAGCCATTTAGAAGGGGCAAATTTAATGGGGGCAACCCTGCAACAAAGTGATTTGCGGGCAAATTTAATGGGTGCAAACTTAATGCAAGCTGACTTGACAAGTGCAGATTTGCGGGGCTGTAACCTACGGGGTAGTAACTTGATGGGAGCAATCCTGAATGATGCTTCCTTAGCTGGTGCTTTTTTAAGTGGTGCTAATTTAATGAGTGTAAATTTGCAAGGTGTTGATTTGCGAGGTGCAGATTTACGCGGTGCTAATCTAACAGGGGCTAATCTTAAAGGTGCAGATTTAAGTGGTGCAGATTTACAAGGTGCTTTACTCAATGAAGCGGATTTAGAAGAAGCTGATTTACGGGGGGCAAACTTGGCTGGAGCAAATTTAACAGCAGCTAATTTACTGTGTGCGGAATTAGATGCTGTGAAGTTAAATGGTGCAAATTTAGATCGGGTGTGTTTGCTAGGTACAATTCTCGAAGATAGTAAAACAAAAGTACATCCCTAATTGCCGCAAGAAATTCTTCCCCTATTCCCTGTTAACTGTTACCTGTCACCTGATAATTTTGAATTGTAATTTTGAATTAACTTAAATGTCTGTAGTTTCTAACATTACTGTTAAAGTCCCCGGCACAACTGCAAATTTGGGTCCTGGTTTTGATTGCATTGGTGCAGCTTTAAAGCTGTATAACGAATTTAACTTTACTACACTTGATGCTGGTGGATTAATTATTCAAGCATCTGGCATAGAAGCGGCAAAAGTACAAACCGATGAAACTAATCTTTTATATCAAGCCTTTGTCAAGTTATACCAACATATAAAAAAAACACCACCAGGGATAAAAATAGAGATCAAGCTGGGTGTACCTTTAGCGCGAGGTTTAGGAAGTTCGGCCACTGCCATTGTCGGCGGGTTGGTTGGGGCTAATTATTTGGCGGGTTCACCCTTGTCTGAGTTAGAGGTAATGGAATTAGCGATCGCCATGGAAGGACATCCTGATAATGTAGTACCAGCGTTATTGGGTGGATGTCGTCTAGCCGCCACCAGCAGTACAGGCTGGGAAATTTGTGATATTCCCTGGCATCGGGATATAGTTCCAGTCATAGCAATTCCTAACTTTGAATTATCCACCGCCGAAGCCAGACGAGTTTTACCCACAGAAATTAGTCGTAGGGATGCCATTTTTAATATTTCCCATTTAGGTTTATTATTGCGAGGTTTAGCCACAAATCGAGAAGAATGGTTAAAAGCCGCTTTACAAGACAAGTTACATCAACCTTATCGCCAAACTTTGATTGCTGGTTATGAGAGTGTGAATGAGGCTGCTATTAATGCTGGTGCCTATGGGATGGTAATTAGTGGTGCAGGACCCACACTTTTGGCTTTAGTAGATATAACCAAAGCAAAATCCGTAGAAACAGCTATGACAAATGCTTGGATGGCAAAGAGAATTAACTCTATTGTGCGATCGCTCCGCTTGGATACGCAAGGGGCGGTTATTTTGTAGTGGGTAATTAGAAATGCAGCAACACCAAACATCTATAGCAATCCTATTTGAGTTGAGAACGTATCCGTCAGAACGCAGCATTACTTAAGTCATGGGAAGGGAACAGAAGTGTTCCCTACTTTAAACATTTCATTTTGTTGATTAACATTTCCCGCAGAATGTCCTTATTCTCTTGAAGAAGTTCTCGATATTAATTATTTACCTAATTGATATCATTTGAGTAATTTGTTTATAATCGAGTCATCATCAACAATACCAACTTTCAGGTTGTATTCAACTCTGCACCTTGCCTTCCGAAAATAACCACTGTAGGAAAATGATTTTTCTTGCTGCTTATACAACTCTATCTGCTCTTGTATAATCTGGTCTACAACATTGAGAGTAAATTGATATGCTTCCTCTAATTTGTCTGAATTATTGATAATTGTCAAATCATTTTCTAAATACTTGTAAATACCATAGGACAGTAACTCAGTAGCATGACTAATATATTCTCTTGTTGTTTGTTGAGCTTCTTTTTTACTTTGAACATAGCGATAAATTTTGTAAGCATAGATTAATTGTTGGTATATGGGGGAATCTTTTTCACCATTAAATAGGCGATGTAATGGATAGTTATTATTATTAGTAGCATCAAAAATAGCTTCCATAACTTCATATACACTATTCTTAGCTGTTTCTGGCTGCTCATAAAAAGTTGCATACCAAAATCGCAAAAGCGTATCGCTTTCAATTGTACAATTTAACTGCCTACTAAGATTGTTGGAGAAAACTTCACCACGTTTTGTAATATAAGCAATTCCCTGATTAGCAAATATTTCTTTTACATATAAATTGAAGTCTTTATTACTTACTTTATCTTTGTAAGAGATAGGAGTTTGAGTATTAGTAGCATCCGTAATTTTTTCGACAATTTCAGTATTACTAGTTTCGTATAAACGCACGTTTACAAAAACTTGTTGCAGTCTATTAATTCCCTTACGTTGACTTTCCTTAAAGACTTCGTAGATAACGCGAGTTGTTTGTAAACCATTGACAATTATAGGATTATAAGTAGGTAAGATATATTTTCCACTTTGTAAAGTAGATGGAATTTCCATTCTTTCACAAATGATTGTCACCCCATTGTTAAGTAGAGGAAAATATATCGCTGAATCTGGATCAGTTAATGTTTCTTTCATTCTTTGATTCGGTCTAACTTTGAAACCTAAAAAAGAACGAATATTCTCTGAGAATAGAAACTCATAAGTATTATTAGTAGATAATTCTTGCTCAACTAAACGACAAAGTTCATCAGCTTCAATCCGAAAGTTTGCGGCTCTGACGTTACCAACCGAGTATGTATATAAGCCTTGTCCTTGCCTATCAGAAGTTATGATGTTTGATATTTGAGGATTAAAAATAAACTTAATATCTTTGCGTTTAGCTTGTGCTTTAATTAGCTGACTGATTTTTTCGTAAATTGCTTCTGCATCCCAAATTTCAAATTCATCTGGTCTGTGGTAGGCTAGATAGTTTTGATGATTTGCCGCATAATCAGGATCATTGTTAGAACCATTGTAGATAAAATAATACTTAATTTCGATAATAAAACCATCTCTGGATAGCTGCTGATATTCATTTATTTTAGGTTGAAGTAATTCTGAATTTGACTTAGTTATTCCATAGATAAAAGAATCGTCTACATCGTGACGAAATTCATCAAGTTGGTTAGTTTTTAAATTGCGAGTATTTTTACTAGGACTTACGCAAGATGTCTATTTTGCGTAAGTCCTGTTTACATTGAAATACCATTAGTGTATAGTAGCCACCTTGTTCTACAAACACAGCGCCATCTATGCCACCATCTTTACCTTGAAGACCTGGTTTTTGCCTTATTTGAATGTCATCATATACTTCTTGAAATGGTCTCTCTGTAATCGCAGCCATTGAGAAAATTTCAAAGGCTGTATCTTTAGTTACGTTGAATTTGTTAGAGATTCTATCTAAATATCCGTCTATAAATAGTTGCTTGTTATCCATTCTAATTTTTCATATTGGAGGTGACTCTTGAATCCTAACTCAATGTGAAACCTTATTTTTATTGTTATTGCCTCTTGAATCTGTGACAAATAAGAATGATTGCTGAAATTACAATAGGTTGCTAGTATTCCTTTCGATAACTTTGGCGCGTGGTTCGTCCTGATGGTAAACTAGCTATCACTTCTTACAGAAAAGATGTCTTTGAACACGCTAAGTAAATCTGTATTTAAGTAACAGCTTTTTCACTTAATCCCCAATCATTATATATATGGATAAAATTCGAGCAGAAATCCAAGAACTCAACTTACAAATTCAAGCACTCCAGCAAGAAAGAGCAGCATTAACTCAAAATAATATGGAGTCTAGCGGAGATTCTACCCTAGCCATAGTTGAAACCTATCGTCGTCAAGCCAGAGAAAACGTGCAATTATCGGCTGAACTTAAAGGCATAGATGATGCTTTATGCTTCCTAGAAAAGCAAATACAACAAAGGAAAGCTCATTTAAATAGATATCTACCTATGTCCATTCGCATATCCCAACAGCAAGAACAGCTAGAAGAAGCCAGAAAAATTGCTCAAGTTCACGCCGAACGAGTTAACGAACTAGCTGGAGAACTCGCCAAAGAAATTAAACTTCTCAAAACCTGTGCCGATGAACTTAGTCCCATGTACTGGCAAGTTTACTACAAACCTTTCATCACAGGCTTTAAGACCATTTCTGTCCCTTACGTGCGTTCAGACTGTGAAGTTTGGACAATTGTCAACCGTATTGTGTGAACTACCACACACTGA